>JBQCFU010000363.1:0-7487 GCA_051958775.1 Pseudolabrys sp. | reverse complement strand
GCGCAGCGGATTGACGCCGCTGTGATACATCGCGGTGGCGGTCGCCATCGGCGAGGGCAGGAACGTCTGGACCTGGTCGGCGCGATAGCGATTCTTTTTCAGCCACAGCGCGAGGTTCATCATGTCCTCGTCGGTTGTGCCGGGATGTGCCGCGATGAAATACGGGATCAGGTAATATTTCTTCCCGGCCTGCTTGGCCGCGGCGTCGAACATCTCCTTGAAACGATCGTAAGCACCAATGCCCGGCTTCATCATCTTGTCGAGCGGGCCGCGCTCGGTATGCTCCGGTGCGATCTTCAGATAGCCGCCGACGTGGTGCGTCACCAGCTCCTTGACGTATTCCGGGCTCTTGACCGCAAGGTCGTAGCGCACGCCGGACGCGACCATCAACCGCTTGACGCCCTTGACCTCGCGCACCTTGCGATAGAGCCGGATCAGTTCGTCATGCGAGGTGTTGAGGTTCGGGCAGATGTCGGGGAACACGCAGGACGGCCGGCGACATAGCGCCTCGACCTTCGGATCCTTGCACGCCATCCGATACATATTTGCGGTCGGTCCGCCGATATCGGAGATCGTGCCGGTGAAGCCCGGCGTCTTGTCGCGGATCCGCTCGATCTCGCGCAGGATCGAGCCTTCCGAACGGTTCTGGATGATGCGGCCTTCGTGTTCGGTGATCGAGCAGAAGGTGCAGCCGCCGAAGCAGCCGCGCATGATCGTCACCGAGAACTTGATCATGTCCCAGGCGGGAATCTTCGCGTCGCCATAAGACGGGTGCGGCGCGCGCGCATAAGGGAGATCGTAAACCGCGTCAATCTCTTCCGATGTCAGCGGGATCGGCGGCGGATTGAGCCACAGATCGCGGTCGCCATGGCGCTGCACCAGCGCGCGCGCATTGCCCGGATTGCTCTCCCGGTGCAGCACGCGCGAGGCGCGCGCGTAAGCTTCCTTGTCCTGCTCGACCTGCTCGTGCGCCGGCAGACGGATCACCGTGTCGCCGGGCTTGCGACCTGCGCCTTCGTCCGCGGAATCGAGATCGTCGGCGTGCAGCTCCGTGTAACCGTCCGGCACGCGGCGAAACAGCGCGACGCCGCGAATGGAATCAAGATTCTGCGGCGTTTCGCCGGCGGCGAGCCGGTGCGCCACCTCGACCACCGCACGTTCGGCGTTGCCATAGAGCAGCAGGTCCGCCTTGGCGTCCGCCAGCACCGAGCGGCGCACCTTCTCGGACCAGTAGTCGTAATGCGCGATCCGGCGCAGCGACGCTTCGATGCCGCCGAGCACGATCGGTACATCCTTGAACGCTTCGCGGCACCGCTGCGCATAGACCACCGTGCAGCGGTCCGGCCGTTTGCCACCTTCGCCGCCAGCGGTGTAGGCGTCGTCGTGGCGCAGCCTCCGGTCCGCCGTATAGCGGTTCACCATCGAGTCCATGTTGCCGCCGGTGACGCCGAAGAACAGTTTCGGCTTGCCCAGGGCTTTGAACGGCTCGGCCGATTGCCAGTCCGGTTGCGAGATGATGCCGACGCGGAACCCCTGCGCCTCGAGCAGCCGGCCGATGATCGCCATGCCGAAGCTCGGATGGTCGACATAGGCGTCGCCCGTCACCAGCACGATATCGCAGGCGTCCCAGCCGAGGGCTGCCATCTCGGCGCGGCTCATGGGCAGAAATGGCGCCGCCTGACCGGACTGCATCCGGTGGCGGGGCCAGGACATCAAGGACTTTTCGGCGACAGCAAGGTTGCTCATGGTGCCACCCATAAGATTCCGGGCCCGCAAATTCAACCGGTCGGCGCTATATGGCCGCCGGGGAGGGGATTTAGCCGCGCCGTTCATCTTAATAGAGCGGAGCCGTCCGGTATCCCGGTGGCGCAGTCTTCGGGAATCCGACCATTCAGGCCCCAAATACGGAGCCATCCGGATCGCAGCTCAAGCAGGCTGTTTGATGGTCCGATAGAAATGGATGAGTTGGCCTGCCGGGTCGCGCACCGCTGCGCGGACCTCGTGATCGGTCTCGCAGCGCGGGTTGATGACGATGGCGCCGCCGCGAACAGCGCGCGTCAGGGCTGCGGTGACGTCGGGAACCTTGATGTTAAAGGCGGTGCGCTCGCCGCCGCTTTCGCTTCGGGCAGCCAGCGCCAGCGTGATGGTTCCCGTGTCAAAGGCTGCCCAGCGGTCGCCGTCGCGGAACTTCAGTCGAAATCCCATCACGTCGCGATAGAAGCCGACGGCGGCTTCCATATCGTCGACACCGATCATCACCGTCGAAAATACCCCGATAGGTTCGCTCATGGTGCGATCTCCGGAGCGGACAGGAATGCAGTAATTTGCGGCAGGGCTGCGGCCATCCGATCGGTCATGGCGAGAGCGTGGCCGGCCGAGGGGACCAGGATCGTTGCCGCATCGCGAAAGCCCTCGGCGAGCAGCAACGTCGTTGCAGGCGGGGTGATCAGATCTTCGGCGCCCGCGACCACCAGAACCGGCACACGAGTGTCTTTGAGCCAAGGCCGCGAATCGAATTCGAGAATCGCGCCGACCTGGCGCGTAAAGGCATCAGGCGGCTGCAGTTGCGGGTTGGTGGCGGCGCGTCCGACAATCATGTCGATGAAGGCCGGGTCCTCGTATTCATCGGCTGTGTACATCCACGGCATGATCGTCGTGTAGTAGTCGCGAGGCGATAACAGGCTGCGCAGCGCCGCCCAGTTCTGCAGGGTGCGCGCCGTGCGGGCGGGCATCGTACTGAACGAGGAGACCAGAACCATGCGCCGCACGCGATCCGGATGACGGCGGGCGATCTCCTGAGCGATGGCGCCGCCCATGGACTGCCCGACGATATTGAAGGCTGCGACGTTCAGCCGGTCCATCACCGCAAGGGCATCCGTGGCCATGTCGGCGATGGTGTATCCGTCGCGGGCCAAGCTGCTTTGCCCGACGTCGCGGTTATCGATGCTGATGCAGCGAAGCTGGTGCCTGAGCTTTGGAACGACGTTGAACCAGCCGCGGTGATCCGTCTCCAGACCCATCAGGAAAAGGGTCGGAACCCCATCCCCGATTTCGCGCCAGAAGATCGACGCTCCATCGTGATCGAGATGCGGCATGGTGATGGCCGTTACGATTTTTCGTCGAATGACGGCGGCAGGATCATGAGTTGATCCAGCGCGCAACGTGTCTCGGCAAAAACATGGAGGGCGTAATTGCGCACGGCCACGCTCTCGCTGGTTTTGAGTGCCGAGGCCAATTGCCAGATGGCGAGCAGCTTTTCGCGCTCCTGATCGGATAAAGCTGTCATTTGCCGCTCCTTTCGTCGCGCCAGCGGCGGGCCTTGCTTTCCGAGTCCTTGAACTCCGGAAGGGCAGAGGACGCTTCGTGGACATCCATCCGCAATCCGATCACGGAGCGAAGTTCGGATTCGATATTGCGGCTGATGTCCTGCCTGTTGTCGTCCGGAACGTCAGCATCGAATTCGAGTTCGAGGTTGATGTCTTCGCGACCGACAGCATCGCTGGTGACGCGCCCGCGGTAGTTCCGGACGCCAGCCTTGGTCAGGACGATGTCGTCGACGGTAATCGGCCACAGATTGAGGCCGCGCACTTTGATCATGTCATCGTAACGGCTGATCGTGCCCGACTCGTAGCCATCAGCGCAGCGTCCGCAACGGCAGGACGAGGCCGGCATCAGCCGGGCCTTGTCGTTGGTGGCGAAGCGAATGAGCGGCGAGCCTTCGGAGCTGAGGAACGTGACCACCACCTCGCCCTCATCGCCGTATTGCACCGGGCGATGGGTGTCGCGGTCCAAGGTCTCGAGATAGACCAGATGCGGGAAATGATGCAGCAGGCCCCGCTTGCCTTCATGGACGGCCCCGTATTCGCAGTTGGCCGCGCCGGCACGTTGCGAAGAGCCGTACCATTCGAAAATCTTCGCACCCCAGGCTTTCTCGATGGCTTCGGCGCGTTGCACGCTGAACGCTTCGGTGGCGGTGAGGATGATCTCGACCGGAAGTTCTTCCGCCAGATTCCAGCCGAGCTGTTCGCGTGCGGCCGTTTCCAGGATTTTCAGATAGGCCGGTGTTGCGAGCAGGACACGCGTGCCGTGCTGCTTCATCAATTTAAGCTTGGTCAGCGTGTCGTAGGCGGCGATCGGCAGTACGCGTGCATGCAGGCGCACCAAGGCATCGTAGCAGGCGGTGCCGCCCGACGATGTGGTGATCGGGAAGGTCATCGCCACCACGTCGCCGGGTTCGATTCCGGCGAAATGGAAGCCATAGGCGAACAGATGCGCGATTTGCAGCCGGTCGTATTGCGTGAGCCCTTGGGCTTCCTGTCCGCGGCCGCTGGTGCCGCCGGAAATGTGCTGGAGCACGATCTCGTCGATCGGTGCGCAGAGTCGCGTGCCGAATGGCGGCTGCGATTGCTGATCCTTGAGCACGTCTTCCTTGCGCATCAGCGGCAGCGCGGTGTTGAAGTCGTGCAGCGTCTTGATCTTGTCGATGTTCAGTCCAGCCTGCTTGAACCAGTTGCGGTAGAACGCACTGGTTCTGTCGGCATGACGCAGCAGATGTCGCAGCTTACGAATTTGACACGACTCGATCTCTTCTTTGGTCGCGAACTCGGCCGGGTGACTATAGGGTCGCAGCACCATGGATCTCTCCGGAGCCTAGCGTGCAGAGTGAAGTTCCATCGCCTCGGGCGGACGCCGGAAGCCGACATTGATATGCGGAATGACATATTTTCCGATCAGCTCGATCGATTCCATCACCTTTTTGTGGCCGAGGCCATCGATCCGCAGCAGCGTTTTGGTGACGCCGATCTGTTCGAGGCGCTTGAGCTGGCGGATACAGGTTTCTGGTGAGCCGCAGATGAGGGAGCCGGATTCGTTGATCAACCAGTCGATATCCTTGATCTTCTCCAGGCATTGCTCGGCCTGCGCCATGTAGCTGTAGCTCGGATAGTGACTGGCGAGACGCGCATAGCCGCGCAGGGAGAACTCCGCGGTCTTGTAAAGCGCATCGGCGGCAATAGCGCGGGCTTCTTCGTCTGTCGGAGCGCAGCAGGTATAGGCCAGCGTTGCGAAGGAATGGATGCCGTCGTTGGCCGGCTTCACATTGGCCTTCTTCCAGTACATTGCGGCCAGCTTGGCGAGCCAGTCGAAGCCGAAGAAGGAAGCGCTAGCCATCGCTCCGAGCTTCAGCTCGGCGGCTTTCTCCTGCATCTCCGGGCTTGTCGCCGCAATCGACATCGGCGGATGTGGCTGCTGGAGCGGTAGTGGCACCAGATAGCGGTGCGGAATCTTGAAAAATTTCCCGTCGTAGCCGAATGGCTCCTTGGTGAAGGCGTCGCGGATGATGTCGATGGATTCCATCATCTGCTCGCGGGTCTCCTCGGAGTTGACCCCGAACGCCTTGATGGTGAGCGTCGTGTTCACGCGGCCGAGACCCAGCTCCATCCGCCCGTTCGAGAACAGGTCCTGCATCGCGACCCGCTCGGCGATGCGCAGCGGATGGTTGATCTGATGCGGGGTCAGTGCGACCGCGTAGAGGAAGCGGATCCGGTTGGTCAGCGGGATCAGATGCGAGAACAGGCACTCGGGGGCGGGAACCGTGGCGCCGTGCATGAAGTGCTGTTCCGACACCGCGAACAGGTCGAAGCCCATTTTTTCGGCGAACAGCACCTCGTCCACGAGGTCGAGATAGCGGTGATAATAGCTGGTTCGATCGAAGAGCTCGGCCTCCGACAAGAATCCGATTTGCATTCCATCCTCCGTACCAATCGTTTGGCACATACCGGCATTAGATAGGGAGGAAGTCAAGAGGGTCGTGGTTGGACGGGGCTGTGTTCAAAATAATGGCGTTCATTGCTGGAATATTGCGCAGATAGCGACGCGGAGAGCGGAGGCGCAAATGTCGCATTTGACTTTTCGGTTTGGTCGAACGATAGTTTGTGCCAAACGGTTGTTAGGTTGGAGATGAAGAGCGCATGATCATCGAGGTTCGGGAAATCAGCATTGCCGTGAAGGATGCGGCGAAAGCTTCCGATACGTTTCGCCGACTTGGATTCGATCCCTCGCCGATCTGGACCGATCCAACCCCGTTGATCGAGGCGGCCGGCGCCAGCATGCGGCTGCCGAACACGCATCTCGGCGTCATGTCGTCGCTTGAGGGCACTACGCCGATCACGCGCTTCATCGACAAGCGCGGTGAGGGCTTTTTTTCCATCACGCTGCTCGTGACCCGGATCGAAGACGTGATGGCGAAATGGGAGGCCGAGGGTGTGAAGTTCGTCCTGGAGACACCGCTGGAGGAGCGCGATTATCTCAATGTCGGGCGCGTCATGATCCCGGTGTTACGCGTGAACTGGACGCGGCCTTCGACGCTCCATGGACTCTGTATTGAATTGCATGAGTTCCGCAATCACGACGGAACGCCGTTCGACCCGAACAAATAACCGGATGTTCTTGTGAGCCAGTCGCCCCTTTCCTCGTTTGACGATCGGCCGACAAGCTCGCGGTTCAAGACGCTTTTGTCCTCGGGCGGCTCGGACGATGCGGTACCGGCGGAGTGGGGCCGCTGGCATGCAAGCGCGGTCGCTGGGCGTGACGTCGATTGGCAAATTCGTCATCTGACGATCCCGCAACTCCTGCTGGCACGCGCGTGCGAGCGTCCTCGGGATGTCGCTTATCGTCAGAAGCGGATGGGAGTCCACGACGAGTGGACATGGCTGCGGGTCATCCGCCATGTGGCGCGTGCTGCGGAATTCTTCGATCGGCACGGTATTGGTCCCGGGCGGCGCGTCATTTTTGTCGGCGATCCGAGCATCGACGTCGTCGTGCTGCAGATGGCCGCGCTTGCCTGTGGTGCGACCGTCGTCAACCTCTATCCCTCCCACTCTGCATCCGATCTTGCGCGGCTTATCGATCTGGCGCGGCCAGCGATGATCGTCGTCGACCGTCAGGATCAGATCGACAAGATCCTTGGCGCATCCGAAGCGCATGCCGCAATCCCGATCCTGTCGTTCGACGGTCGGGTTCGCTCGCTCCATCGGGATCGAAACGTCTTTTTCCATGCGGATATCGCCGCCGATGAGACGCCGGTGCTGCCGCCGGATTTTCTCCGGCGTCTCGCAAGTGTGAGCCGCAATTCACCGGCATTTCTGATCTTCACCAATTTCTCCGCGGGCGCGCCCGTCGGCATGACGCAGACCCATACCGGCTATCTGCACGTGTTGAACAACTTCGCCGCTCTCGATCCGGCTCTGCGAGAGAAGCCGCAGACGACCGTCGCGGTGATGCCCATGGCGCACGTCTTCGGGCAGGCGGTGGCGTATCTGCCGATCCTGTCCCGCGCGATCACGCATTTCCCCGAGGACGCAGCGGAGGGTATGTCGCTGCTGCGTGACGTGTCGCCGGATCTTGTGCTGCTGGCGCCGATCTATTTCCGCAAGCTGTCGTCGATGCTCTTGTCCGAACTGCGTTCGACCCGCGGGCTGAAAAAAGCG
>JBQCFU010000362.1:0-2420 GCA_051958775.1 Pseudolabrys sp. | reverse complement strand
CCGCGCGCTTCGGCTGCCGCGCGGAAGAGATCGTCATCGCCGAAGGTGCGGTGAAAGCGCCCGACGGGCGCAACGCCGACTTCTGGGCCTTTACGTCCGACGATCAACCGTTGTCGGCCGATGGCAGCTACGCCACTCCCGAGCGCGTCTACAGCTACGGCTGCCAGAGCGCTCACGTGACCGTCGACCTGGCAACAGGCCGGGTCGAGGTTCTGGATTACGTGACCGTCGAGGACGTTGGCCGGATGATCAATCCGATGATCGTCGACGGACAGAAAGTCGGCGCGGTGGTCCAGGGGCTCGGCGGCACGCTGCTCGAACACCTGTCCTACGATGACGAAGCGCAACTCCTCACCGTGTCGCTTGCCGACTATCTGCTGCCGACGGCGACTGATTTCCCCGAGGTCCGCGCCGTGTCCCTGGAACACAGCCCCTCGCCGCACAACCCGCTCGGCGTCAAGGGCGCGGGGGAAGACGGCATCATTTCGGTCGGGGCGGTGATCGCCAATGCGGTTGCGGCGGCGCTCGCCCCGCTCGGATGCCTGCCTAACGAATTGCCGCTGTCGCCTGCCCGGATCGCCCAGATGATCCGGGATAGCCGGGAGGCCGGCAGTAGCGCCTCTTGCGAATGATCACATAATGTGATCACAATATTTGCCTCACAATCGCCCGTGGGAGAAGGATTTTGGCCTCTATCAAGTCCGTTGAAACGCTTCTCGTTCAGCTCCCGACGCGGCGCGAACACAAATGGACCGGTCTGACGGAACCGATCGGCCGCTACGTCCTCGTCCGCATGACGGACGATCAGGGCCGGGTCGGCTGGGGCGAAGCACCGGCGCTGAAGGACTGGGGTGGCGAATTCGACCGCTATTTCGGTGAATCCCAGCTCATCGCCCGCACCGTCATCGACAGTTATCTCGCCCCGCTGCTCAAGGGCTTCGAGATCGGCAATCCGGCCGGGCTGCATGCGCGCATGGATGCCCTGATCAAGGGCTATCCCTACACCAAGGCCGCAGTGGAATTCGCCTACTACGATCTGTCGGCCCGGGCGCTCGGCGTTCCGGTGACGACGCTGCTCGGCGGTCGCGTGCGGACGCGCGTGCCGGTGACCCATTCGATCGGCCTGATCCCTGTCGCCGACGCCGAAAGGAAGCCGGCAAGGTCGCATCCGAAGGCATCAAAACCATCAAGATCAAGATCGGCGTCGATCCCAAGCGTGACGTCGAGATCGTCCGCGTGGTGCGCGGCGCCGTCGGCGACGACGTCGAACTCTGTGTCGACGCCAACGAAGGCTACAAGACCCCCGGCGAGGCCGTTGGCATCGTCCGGCAGATGGAGAAATACCGTCTCAAATATGTCGAGCAACCGGTGATGGGGATCGAGCGCATCGCCGAAGTGGCGCGCCGCATCGATAACCCGGTAATGGCCGACGAATCCGCCTGGAACGCGCATGACGCGATCCAGATCATCGCCCAGGGCGCCGTCCAGATCGTGTCGATCTACACGACCAAGCCGGGCGGCCTCTACAAGGCGATGGAGGTTGGCGCGGTGTGCCGCGCGGCCGGCATCATCTGCAACGTCAACGGCTCGATCGAAACCGGCGTCGGCAATCTCGCCAACGTCCATCTCGCGGCCGCCTCGCCGGCGGTGACGCTCTCCTGCGTCATCCCGGTTTCGACGCCGGCGGAATTCCAGACCGGCCAGATCGGCGGAATCTACTACAAGGACGACCTGATCAAGGAGCCGATGAAGCTCGTTGACGGCGCCATCGAGGTGCCGGAGAAGCCCGGCATGGGCATCGACGTCGACGAAAAGAAAATCGAGAAATATCGCGTCCGGGACTGACCGCAGGCGTCTGTCCGGACCGACATCAACAGCGCAAAGCTGAATCAAGAGGCTGCACAATGAGAGCGGAAATCATCGCGCGTCAGGCGCAAGCCATGAAAGCGAACGGCCTCGACGCCATGGTGTCGTGTGCGCCGGAGAGCTTCGCCTATGCCACCGGATTCGTCGTTCCGACGCAGCCTTTGATCCGTCATCGCCACGCGATGGTCATCGCGACCGCCTCCGGCGATACGCAGATCTTCGGCGTGGACATGGAAGCGACCACCATTAAGCGGCGCGAGCCGGACGTGCCGGTGCGCATCTGGGCGGAATTCAGCGACGATCCGATGCTGGTGCTGGCCGACCAGCTCAACTCGCTGGGCCTGGCCAAGGCCCGTATCGGCATGGAGATGGATTATCTGCCGGCCGGCGACTTCGCGCGGCTGGTCAAGGCGTTGCCGAACGCACAGTTCGTGCCGTGCGAGGATATCCTCGCCCGTCTGCGCCAGATCAAAACTGCCGACGAGATCGCGCTCTTGCGCAAACTGTCGCGCATCGCCGACCAGGCGATCACCGACAGTCTGGCGGCTGTCCGC
>JBQCFU010000361.1:0-3351 GCA_051958775.1 Pseudolabrys sp. | reverse complement strand
ATTCGAACTGTCAGGCGGCATGCAGCAGCGCGTCGCTATCTGCCGCGCGCTGGTCTGCAACCCACGCATCCTGCTGATGGACGAGCCGTTCGGCGCGCTCGACGCGATGACCCGCGAGAAGATGAACGTCGAGTTGCAGCGTATCCAGCGCGAGACCGGCAAGACCGTGCTGCTGATCACCCACTCGATCCCGGAAGCGGTATTTCTCGCCGACCGGGTGATGGTGATGAGCGCGCGCCCCGGCTCGATCGCCGCCGTTTACGAGATTCCGATGCCGCGTCCGCGCACGCTCGACGTGCTGGCGGACCCGCGGTTCGTCGAGATGACCCAGAAGATCCGCGCGCACTTCTCCGACGCGCATATCGACTAGCACGATGCAGTTCGCGGCGGTGCGACCGCCGCGACCGACATCCATAAGCAACGTCTGCAAGCCATGACGCCGACCCTGACCGTCAAAGATATCCGCCTGACCGAGCGGCATGTGCAGTTTGCGCATCCGTTCCGGTTCGGCGACGTGACGGTGACCGGTACCGCGCAGGCTTTCGTGCATGTCGATATCGAAGTCGACGGCGAGCGTGTGCAGGGCGCTGCCGCCGAACTGATGGTGCCGAAGTGGTTCGACAAAAACCCGGCGCTGACCATCGATGGCGCGGTCGAGCAGTTGCGCAAATCGCTGACCCTGGCGCGCGACATCTATCTCGATCAGAAGAAGCCGATGTCGGCCTTCGCGCTGCATGCGGCCGCCTATCCGAAGCAGTTGCGGGCAGGCGCCGAAGCCGGCCTGCCGCAGCTTGCGGCGGCGTTCGGCCCGGCGGAAATCGACAAGGCGATCCTCGATGCCTTGCTGCGTGCGCTCGGCATGGACGTGTTCGAAGGGCTCGCCCGCAACGTCATGGGGCTCGATGCGCGGCTCACATCTGATCTCGACCAGGACGCGATCCGCAAGGTGCTTGCCGGCGGCCAGCGGCCGGAGCGCATCGCGGTGCGCCACACGGTCGGCATGATCGATCCGGCGGAGACGCTGGACGAGGTGGTGCGCGATCAGGGCTGCCGCTATTTCAAGATCAAGCTGCGCGGCGATCCGGAGCGCGACATCGCGCGGCTCGAGGAACTCGCTGCCGTGCTCGATCCGCTCGGCGTCGATTACCGCGCGACGCTCGACGCCAACGAACAATATGCGGATCCGGCGCAACTCCTGAAGCTGGTCGAACTGCTTCTGGCCGTGCCGCGGCTCACCGAATTCCAGCAGCGCATGCTCTATATCGAGCAGCCGCTGCCGCGCGAACTGACCTGGAAGACGCCGCTCGGCGAGGTCGGCCAGCGCGTCAACGTGATCATCGACGAAGCCGACGACGGCTATGACGCGTTCCCGCGCGCCATGGCGCTCGGCTATCGCGGCATTTCCTCGAAGTGCTGCAAGGGCCTCTACAAGTCGATCCTCAACACCGCGCGCGCCAGGGCACACGCCGGCTGCTTTATTTCGGCGGAAGACCTGACCGCGCAGGCGGGCCTTGCCGTGCAGCAGGACACCGCACTGGTGGCGTTCCTCGGCTGCGCCCATGTGGAGCGTAACGGTCATCATTACGGCGACGGGTTCGACGGAGCGCCGCAGGCGGAGGGCGAAGCTTTCCTCGCCGCGCATCCCGACCTTTATCGCAAACGCAACGGTTCGATCCGATTGCACATCGACGACGGCATGCTGGCGATCGGTTCGCTGGCCGTGCCTGGTTTCGCCTGCGGCGTGCCGCCAGAAGCGGTCGCCCAGACTTCCGTGACAGACATCAAAACGCAGGAGTTTACGACGTGAGCACTCGCCGTCTCGGCATCATCATGAACGGCGTCACCGGACGCATGGGCATGAACCAGCATCTGATCCGCTCGATCGTTGCCATTCGCAACGCCGGCGGCACCGTTCTGTCCGACGGCTCGCGCGTGATGCCCGATCCGATCCTGATCGGCCGCAATGCCGAGAAGGTCGAAGCGCTGGCAAAGAAGTACGGCGTCACCCGCTGGTCGACCGATCTCGACAAGGCGCTCGACAACAAGGACGACGAGGTGTTCTTCGACGCGGCGACGACCCAGATGCGTCCGACGCTGCTCGAAAAGGCCATCAACAAGGGCAAGCACATCTACTGCGAAAAGCCGATCGCCACCGGCCTCGAGGAGGCGATGAAGGTGGTGAAGCTGGCGCAGCAGAAGGGCGTCAAGAGCGGCGTGGTTCAGGACAAGCTGTTCCTGCCCGGCCTGCTGAAGCTCAAGATGCTGCGCGACAGCGGGTTCTTCGGCCGCATGCTCTCGGTGCGCGGCGAGTTCGGCTACTGGGTGTTCGAGGGCGACTGGCAGGAGGCGCAGCGTCCGTCGTGGAATTACCGCGACGAAGACGGCGGCGGCATCATCCTCGACATGATCTGCCACTGGCGCTACGTGCTCGACAATCTGTTCGGCAAGGTGCAGGCGGTGAGTTGCCTCGGCGCGACGCACATTCCGAGCCGCGTCGACGAGAATGGCGGGACCTACAAGGCCGACACCGACGACGCCGCTTACGCGACCTTCCAGCTCGAAGGCGGCTTGATCGCGCACATCAATTCGTCGTGGTGTACGCGCGTCTATCGCGACGATCTCGTCACCTTCCAGGTCGACGGCACGCACGGCTCGGCGGTGGCGACGCTCACCGACTGCTTCATCCAGCCGCGCCAGGGCACGCCGCGTCCGGTGTGGAACCCGGACGAGCGCCGCACCGAAGACTTCTTTGCCGAATGGCAGACGGTGCCGGACAATCAGCCGTCCGATAACGGCTTCAAGATCCAGTGGGAAATGTTCATCCGCCATCTCATCGAAAACGCGCCCTACAAGCATACGCTGATCGAAGGTGCCAAGGGCGTGCAGCTCGTCGAATGCGCGCTGCAGAGCTGGAAGGAGCGCCGCTGGATCGACGTTCCCGCACTCAAGGCCTGAAAACCCGGAGGCTTGTCATGAACCGCCATATCAGTCCTGCGAAAAATGGCAGCCCGACGCAAAGCCTGTCGCTGCGCCTGCCGCGCGCCGACCGGAGCCTGGAGACCTTCACGCTGTCGCAGCCGAAGGATTTCCCGGCGCGCCAGTCGGCGAAGCTCAACCGTGTCGCCTACGCGGCGGCGCATGTGGTCGCCGATCCGCTGGCGGATGTCGATCCGTGGCTCGGCATCGCCGTCGACTGGGATCGCACGCTGGCGTTCCGCGAGCATCTCTGGGATCTCGGCCTCGGCATTGCCGAAGCGATGGACACTGCCCAGCGCGGCATGGGATTAGACTGGCCGATGGCGAAGGAACTGATTAGTCGCGTTATCGCCGACGCCCGCGCCGTGGGCGGCG
>JBQCFU010000360.1:0-5382 GCA_051958775.1 Pseudolabrys sp. | reverse complement strand
GCACCGGCGTCTGCGGCGCGGCGGAGACGCTGCTGGTCGACAAGGACGCACCCGCGCAAGAACTCAAGCAACTGGTCGACATGCTGCTCGATGCCGGCTGCGAAGTGCGCGGCGACGCGGCAACGCAAGCAGTCGATGCGCGCGTCAAGCCGGCGCGCGACGACGACTGGTCGACGGAATATCTCGACGCGATCATCGCCGCGAAAGTGGTCGACGGCGTCGACGGCGCGATCGCGCATATCGACCGCTACGGCTCGCATCACACCGATGCGATCGTCACGCAGGATCAGGCCGCCGCCGACAAGTTCCTCAACGAAGTCGATTCCGCCATCGTGCTGCATAATGCGTCCACGCAATTCGCCGATGGCGGCGAGTTCGGGTTCGGCGCGGAAATCGGCATCGCCACCGGCAAGCTGCACGCACGCGGCCCGGTCGGTGTGGAGCAGCTCACGAGCTTCAAGTACCGGGTGCGGGGCACGGGCCAGATTCGGCCGTGAGTATTTTTCCACCTCATGCGCCGGGCCTGAAGATCGGGCTGTTCGGCGGCACGTTCGATCCGCCGCATGACGCGCATCTGGGCGCGGCGCTGCTGGCCATGAAGAAGATCGGTCTCGACCGCATCTGGTGGCTGGTGACGCCCGGCAATCCGCTGAAGAACACCAGCGGCCTCGCGCCGCTCGCCCAGCGCATCGCCGCCGCCAAGGCGCTGACGCATCATCCGCGGATCGACATCACCGGCCTCGAGGCCGAGATCAACACGCGCTACACCTACGACACGGTGCATTATCTCGTGCACCGGTTCCCGCATGTGCGCTTTGTCTGGATCATGGGCGCGGACAATCTGCGCAGCTTCCATCGCTGGCAGAAGTGGCGTGGCATCGCCAATCTGGTTCCGATCGCCGTGATCGACCGGCTCGGGCCGAGCCTCTACGCGCCGAGTGGCATCGCCGGCCAGGCGCTGGCCCGGTACCGTGTTCCGGACTCCAAGCTGCGCAGTCTGCCGGATCGCAAGCCTCCGGCCTGGGCCTATGTACACGGCTTGAAATCGCCGCTGTCATCCACGGCGCTGCGGGCACTCCGCCGCAGGGAAACCGACGACGGCAGCCCATCAGCCAGTCAAAGCGACGATGGCACCACCGGCGCAGAATCGCTATCCTGACGACGGTTGTCGCCGTCGAACCGAGTGCGCTCAACAAGGACCGAACACCCTGTCCAAATCCGCGCTTCCGCGGGCGAAGCAAAAAAAGCCCGCAGCCGCTGCCAAACGCAGCACGAAGCAAAGCCGCCCGAAAGCGGGCGGATCAAAAAAGAGCACCGCGAAAAAATCCGCCGCCAAAGCCACCCCCGTGGCTGCAGAGGATCTGCGCGCCGCGCAGGAAACCCTGCGCATCGTGCTCAAGAGCCTCGATGACATGAAGGCGGAAGACAACGTGACCATCGACCTCGCCGGCAAGACTTCGATCGGCGACTACATGGTGGTGTCCTCCGGCCGTTCGCAGCGCCATGTCGCCAGCATCGCCGACGAGATCACCAGGAACCTGAAGAAAGCCGGCCGCCACGGCGTGCACAGCGAGGGCAAGCAGACCGCCGACTGGGTTCTGATCGACGCCGGTGACGTGATCGTGCACGTGTTCCGGCCGGAAATCCGCGCCTTCTACAACATCGAGAAGATGTGGTCGCAGCCGGAGCGGAGGCCGGAATAAGTGCCGGCGAAACCAGGCCGGCAAAGAAGCTGAGATGCGTATCCTCGTTGCCGCCATTGGACGACTGAAACAGGGTCCGGAAACGGAGCTGTGCGAGCGCTATCGCAAGCGCGCGATCCAGAGTGGCCGCCCGCTTGGCTGGCGCGACGTTGAGATCGTCGAGATCCGCGAGTCGCGCGCCCAGGAGGCGGAGCGGCGCATGGTCGAGGAATCGATCGCGCTCGCCAATGTGATTCCCGACCAGTCGGTCGTGGTGCTGCTCGACGAGCGCGGCGACAGCCTCGACAGCGCCGCCTTTGCCGGCCGGCTGGCAGCCTGGCGCAACGAGGCGAAACCGGCGGCGACCTTCATTATCGGCGGTGCCGACGGTCTGGCGCCGAGCCTGCGCCAGCGCGCGACCATCCATCTTGCCTTCGGCGCCGCGACCTGGCCGCACCAGTTCGTGCGGATCATGCTATTGGAACAATTGTATCGCGCGGCAACGATTCTCGGCGGGCATCCCTATCATCGGGCCTAGAGCGTTTCCCAGCGAGGCTGGTACCCGGTTGCGTAAAGAAAACGCAACAAATCGGGGTAGTCGGAAAAGGACCGGATTTGGTCTTAATCCGGTCGGAATGGCGGCCTTAATGCTGCGCCCTGAACAGGGCCGATCGAACAGGAACAGGCAGGCGTGACGGCAGCAGAGACGCGAACGGGAGCGACAGCGAGACGGTATGGCTTCGCCCTGCTGGCCGCCGCTCCACTGATCGCCGCTTCAGCCGCCAGCGCCCTCGCCCAGACAGCCCCCTCACGGATCGATACGCTGGAGCAGCGCGATCGCGATCTCGACGCAATCCGCACCGAACAGCGCAAGGCGACCGAGGCCCAGGGCGCCCTCGCCCGTGAAATCGAATCCATCGCCGCCGACCGGCGCAAGCTCAATCAGGATTTGATCGCCACTGCGGAGCGCATGCGCACGCTGGAGACAAAGATCACGGCAACCGAAGCGCGCCTGAAGCCGCTCGACGAAGATGAAGCGCGCATTCGCCGCTCACTGGTTCAGCGTCGCGCCGTACTCGCCGAAGTGCTGGCAGCGCTGCAACGGATCGGCCATCGGCCGCCACCCGCCTTGATGACCGCACCGGACGATGCGCTGCAGGCCGTGCGCACCGCCATCATGCTCGGCGCCGTGCTGCCGGAGATGCGGCAGGAGGCCGAGGCGCTGGCGACCGATCTCAAGCGGCTCGCGAGCTTGCGTCAGGACATCACCCGCGAACGCGAAACGCTGGCGCGCGACGCCGCCGCCTTGCCTGCCGAACGCGACCGCCTCGCGCTCCTGATCGATCAGCGGCAGAAGATTCAGGCCGACCGCGAAAAGGAACTCGACGCCGAGAAGGTCCGCGCCAATGACCTCGCGCGACAGGCGGGCGACCTCAAGGATCTGATCGCCAAGCTGGAGCAGTCGCTCAGCGCACCGGCCCGCGCCGCCCGCGAAGCCGCCCGCAACGACCAGCGGCCGGAACTATCAGCTTTTCGTGATCCGGGACGGCTCGCGCCGGCCATCGCTTTTTCCACTGCGCGGGGAAAACTTCCGTTGCCGGTTAATGGCGTAAAATTGCGCGATTTCGGCGCATCCGACCCCTCCGGCAACAGCGAAAAAGGTCTTTCGATCGCGACCCGCGCCGGCGCACAGGTCACCGCGCCCGCGGATGGCTGGGTTGTGTACGCTGGACCATTCCGCACTTATGGCCAACTCTTGATCCTGAATGCCGGCGGCGGGTATCATGTCCTGCTCGCGGGAATGGACCGGATTTCCGTCGAACTCGGCCAATTTGTTCTGACAGGGGAACCAGTTGCGGTGATGGGGAGCGGGTCGCAAGTCGCCGCAATCGTTGCCGCCGGGGCCAGCCAGCCGGTTCTCTACATCGAATTTCGCAAGGACGGGGTTCCTATCGACCCGGGCCCATGGTGGGCCGCAAGCGATAGCGAAAAGGTTCGCGGATGATCATGCGCAAGACGACTCTGATGCTTCTCGGTGCGGCTGCCGGTGCTGCCGTCACATTGATGTCGACGCAGCCCAAGCTCGTGCTGATGGGCTCGAGCGCGAAGGCCGCGGTCGCCGACACGTATCGGCAACTCAATCTGTTCGGCGACGTGTTCGAGCGCGTCCGCGCCGACTACGTCGAGAAGCCCGACGACAGCAAGCTGATCGAATCCGCGATCAACGGCATGCTGCAGGGTCTCGATCCGCATTCGAGCTACATGGACCCGAAGAGCTTCCGCGACATGCAGGTGCAGACGCGTGGCGAGTTCGGCGGCCTCGGCATCGAAGTGACGATGGAAGACGGTCTGATCAAGGTCGTCGCGCCAATCGACGACACGCCCGCGGCGAAGGCCGGCGTGCTCGCCAACGACATCATCACCAAGCTCGACGAAGACCAGGTGCAGGGCCTCACCCTGAACCAGGCGGTCGAGAAGATGCGCGGCCCGGTGAACACCAAGATCAAGCTCACCATCATGCGCAAGGGCCAGGACAAGCCGGTCGAAGTCTCGATCACGCGCGACATCATCCGCGTGCGGTCGGCGCGCTGGAACACCGAAGGCGACGACGTCGGCTATATCCGCCTGACGCAGTTCAACGAGCAGACCACCGAGGGCCTGAAGAAGGGCATCGCCGAAATCCAGAGCAAGATTCCGGAGAACAAGCTCAAGGGCTACGTGGTCGACATCCGCAACAATCCGGGCGGCCTGCTCGATCAGGCGGTGTCGGTGTCGGATGCGTTCCTGCAGAAGGGTGAGATCGTGTCCACCCGCGGCCGCAACGCCGAAGAGACTCAGCGCTTCAGCGCGCGCGCCGGCGACCTCACCAAGGGCAAGCCGATCATCGTACTGATCAACGGCGGTTCGGCCTCGGCGTCGGAAATCGTCGCGGGTGCGCTGCAGGATCACAAGCGGGCGACGATCCTCGGCACCCGTTCGTTCGGCAAGGGCTCGGTGCAGACGATCATCCCGCTCGGCTCCGGCAACGGCGCGCTGCGGCTCACCACCGCGCGCTACTACACGCCGTCGGGCAAATCGATCCAGGCCAAGGGCATCGTCCCGGATATCGAAGTGATGCAGGACGTGCCGGACGATCTGAAGGCGCGGACCGACACCAAGGGCGAAGCTTCGCTGCGTGGCCATCTCAAGGCGCAGGAAGGCCAGGAAGCCACCGGTTCGCAGTCCTACATTCCGCCGGATGCGAAGAACGACAAGGCGTTGAACATGGCCTACGAGCTGCTTCGCGGCACGCAGGTGAACGCAGCGTTCCCGCCGAACAACAAGCGCGCGTCGGTTCCGAACTGACGCGTCGATACGGTCTTCGAGGCATTGGGGCGGCCTGCGGGTCACCCCAATTGCATTCGGAGGCCCGTGCTAGACTCCCGGCCATGATTCGCACCGGGATAGTTTCGTGGACGACCTGAGCGCGCCACTCGGCCAGAACCGGCCGCGGCGCGCGGCCGCCCGATGGCTCGGAAAACTCGGCCTCAACCGTATCCCCGTCACGCCGATGCAAGCGGTGGCGGGTGCTCTCGGCCTCGCGGTCGGCGCAGTCGCGCTCTGGGCCGTGGCGGTGGACGACCCGCTCGGCGGCGAGCCGATGGTGGTGGTGGCCGCGAAGACCGGCGGTTCCGGTGCGGCGAACGTCACGGACGCCGCG
>JBQCFU010000359.1:0-2849 GCA_051958775.1 Pseudolabrys sp. | reverse complement strand
CGCCTCGTCAAGCAATCCTGATCGGCAGCGGGTGTGATCATGAGCAAACGCGCCCATACGACTGGTGACGTGCTGTTCGAGACGACGCTGCCGCCCACGGGCCGCGCGCGCGTCGCGCAGTTTTCGCAGGCGACCGAAGATCCCAATCCGATCCATGTAGATGACGCGTTCGCAGCGAAGGCCGGGTTCAAGACCGTGCTGCAGCAGGGGCCGATGACCACGGCGCAATTTGCGTGGCTTTTGTCCGATGCGGCGGGTGTCGCCGCGCTGCGCGTGCTCGACGTGACGTTCACCGCGCCGGTCTATCCCGAGGACAGCCTGATCCTGCGCGCTGAGGTGACGGCGATCGCGCCGCGACTCGCCTGCGCACTCAGTGCCCGCAAGACCGACGGCACCGAGACGGCGCGCGGTGTCGCCGAGCTGGAGATCGGGTGATGGGCCGTCCGGTGCAGCGGGTGCTTGTCGCGGGCGGTGCGATCGGCCGTTTCGGCCGTTTCGTCGACCAGCCGCTGACGGCGATTGCCGCGCCGGTGGTGCGTGACGCGCTCGCGGCCGTGGGCCTCACGGCGAAGGACATCGAAGCGGCGTTCGTCGGCAATGCGTTTGGCGGCGCGCTTGCCGGTCAGGAGTCGATCCTGGCGCAGGTGCTGCTGGCGCCCCCGGGCCTCACGCGGGTGCCGATGCGCACCGTGAAGAATGCCTGCTCCAGCGGTTCCGATGCGGTGCATCTCGCCTGGAGCGCCATCGCCTACGGCCAATATGACTGCGTGCTGGTGCTTGGCGCCGAGAAGCTGACCCACAGCGACAAGGCGCGCTCGTTCGCGGCGCTGGCCTCGGCCACCGACCATCCGCCGCCGGATGCCGGCCGTTCGGTGTTCATGGATGTCAATGCCGAGCGCGCGAACGCCTATATGACACGCTACGGCGCGACGCCGGTGCATTTCGCCAGGGTCGCGGTGAAGAACCGCGCCCATGCCGTGCTCAATGACCGTGCCGCCGAGCGTACACCGCTCACCGTGGAAGGCGTGCTCGCGGACAAGGTGGTGATTGCGCCGCTCACCCGCGCCATGTGCGGCGGCATGGTCGACGGTGCAGCCTGTGTCATCCTTGTGAGCGAAGACTTCGCCCGCCGTCGCGGCTTGAGCGGAAGCATCATCGCCGCGTCGAGCGTCGTCTCCGGCGTGCCGGAAGGCGATGTGGAGGGAAACGCCACGCATCGCGCGGCGAAGGCCGCCTATGAAGCCGCTGGTATTGCGCCGTCCGATGTGTCGGTCGCAGAGGTGCACGATCCGAGTGCGCCGCAGGAGCTATTCGATATCGAAGACCTGATGTTGTGTCCGCGTGGCGGTGCCGTCACGCTGGTGGACGAGGGCGCGACCAGTCTCGGCGGACGCATCCCGGTGAATGTCAGCGGCGGGCTCACCAGTCGCGGCCATCCGGTGGGTGCTACCGGCGTCGCGCAAATTCTCGAAATCCACGAACAGCTCGCGGGCCGTGCCGGTGCGGCGCAGGTCGCCGGCGCCAAGGTCGGGCTCGCGCAGATGGCGGGCGGGCTGCTCGGCCGCGATTCCGCGTTCGCTACGGTTCATCTGTTGACGGTGTGAGGTCTGCCATCATGTCTTATCCGATCCAGAAACATTACGACCTGTTCGTCGGCAACGAGTGGCGCGCTTCGTCCTCGAACCGGACCATGGATTGCATCAGCCCGATCACCGGCGAGGTGCTGTGCACGGTGCCGGATGCCAGCGAGCGCGATGTGGTCGAGGCGGTGATCGTCGCCAAGGCGGCGTGGCCGGCCTGGTCGCGCGCCGGCTCGCGCAAGCGCTCCGCGGCGATGCTGAAACTCGCCGACCGGCTGGTGAAGGATGCGGACCGCTTCGCCTGGCTCGAGACCAGCGACACCGGCAAGCCGTGGCGCGAGAGCTATGCCAACGTCATGACCGCGGCCGACCGGCTGCGCTACTACGCCGGCGTCTGCCGCGCGCTGGAGGCAAGCACGTTCTCGCCCGGCGGCGACATCATGAGCTACGATATCCGGGAGCCACTCGGTGTGATCGGCATCATCGGCGCGTGGAATTTCCCCATCAACATGTTCCTCGGCAAGATCGCGCCGGCGATCGCTACCGGCAACGCCGTGATCTACAAGCCGGCTGAGCCGACGCCGCTCACCACGCTGGAAATGTGCAAGCTGATCGCCGAGTGCCTGCCGCCCGGCATTGTCAATGTGCTCACCGGTTATGGCGCGACGGCAGGCGCGGCGATCGTCTCGCATCCGGATATCCGCAAGATCTCCGTCACCGGTTCGGTCGAGACCGGCAAGAAGGTGATGGCTGCCGCGGCGCCATCGACCAAGCAGCTCACCTTGGAGCTTGGCGGCAAGAATGCGCAGATCGTGTTCGACGACGCCGATCTCGATCGTGCGGCGCAGGGCATCATGCTCGGCGCCTTCATGAACCAGGGCCAGGTCTGCACCGCCGGCTCGCGCGTGCTGGTGCATCACTCGGTCGCCAAGGAATTGCAGCAGAAGGTCGTCGACCTCATTCCGCAGCTCAAGATCGGCGATCCGTTCGACAAGGGCACCACCATGGGCACCATGGTGTACGAGGACCACCTTAACGAGGTGCTGCGCTATATCGAGATCGGCAAGGGCGAGGGCGCGAAGCTCATCGCCGGCGGCGGCCGGCTCACGGTGAAGGATTATCCGAAGGCGCTGTTCATGCAGCCGACGGTGTTCGCCGATGCCGAGCCGGACATGGTGGTCGCCAGCCAGGAAATCTTCGGACCGGTGCTGACGTTCCAGACCTGGTCCGACGAATACGCGATGATGCAGACCGCGAACCTGCTCGACT
>JBQCFU010000358.1:0-2603 GCA_051958775.1 Pseudolabrys sp. | reverse complement strand
TGGGTCAGCAGGTATATGTCGACGCCGACAAGGTCAAAGCGCCACACACCACAGCGTTGCAGTCGGAAGCCGAGCATCACGCGAAGAATGCCGGGCTGGTGAAAGAGAGCAACAAGGCGCTCTGAGCGACATTTCCAGGCGGGTGCCGTGCGGCGATTTCTGATCTTCGCACTGCTCGGCCCCGCGCTTGGCTTCGTCACCGCATTCTGGATTTTGCTCCAGGTATTCAACGGACTACTCGGTGCGCCGAGCACGTTCGATTGGCACCAAGTGGTCCTGCTGCCAGCCGCCTATATGCTCGGCATTATCCCCGCGTTGATTACAGCGCTGTTCGACCACGTCCTCGCGCGACGTCATGCGCGGTTCCGCATTCTATGGACCGCGCTGTTCGCCTATGCCGCCACCTATCTCATCCTGCTGACGGCGTGGAGCGCCGGCACGGTCCATGGCCCGGCTTTGCTTGCCTTCGGGCTGATCGGTGCGCTTCCCGGCGCAGTCTGCGCCTGGCTATCGGGCAAGGCGTAAGCTTTCGTCATGAACCTGGGTGGCGCCCTGCGCGACAACTGCTAGAGCATGACCGTTCTGTGACGGCGACAACCCCGTGGAGCGGCACTAGGATGAGACGGACGCGCCGACGGCGCCCATTTGACGGAGAGTGACCATGAAGCCCCTGTCGGCCTTCGCCCTCACAGTCACGGCATGTGGCGCGCTGCTCGCCGGCGCATTGCTCTCGTCCGGCGCGCAGGCGCAAGGCCAGAATGCCACGCCCTCCGAAGTCACCAAGATGAACGCTTATGTCGGCTGCATCAACCGGCTGTCGGAGCGTTCCTACAGCTCCCGCAAACGCTACTTCAGTTGGGTCGGCAAGAATGGCCCGACCGGCAAGGAGCGGATCGTCTACGGCACCTATACGATCTACGACACTTCCGATTGCCGCAAGAATGTCGAGAAGGCCAATGCGCTGGAGCCGCATGACGCAGCGCTGGAAGCTGCCGCCACCGCCTATGCGGATACGGTAAGCAAGCTCGAACCGCTGCTCAAGGAAGCCGACGACTACTACAGCCAGGAGAACTACAAGGACGACAAGATGGCCAAGGGCAAGGCGATGCATCCGCGCCTTGTCGCCGCCTGGGATGCCTTCGCCAAGGCGGACGAGACACAGCGCGACAGCGTCGAGGTGATCAACGACCGGCGCGCCGCAGAGAAGCTGGCGGAAACCGAACAGAAGGAAGGCAAGAAGTCGCGCTACTACGTGCAGGCGGTGATGATCCAAGCCAAGCGCCTGTTGCGAGCCAACGAACCTGACAAGCCGGATCTCGCCGCGATCACCGCCGCGCTCAACACCTACGAAGAGACGGTGAAAGCCGCGGAACAGCTTGACGCCGGCTCCGGTCCGAAGATCGGCTCAATGTTCATGAGCAGCGCCAAGTCCTATCTGGTGTCGGCCAAGCAGGTGATGCGTCGCATCCGCGACAAGACGCCTTACAGCCAGGGCGACCGGATGATGCTCAATGCCGGCTCCGGTTGGATGGTCGAAGGCTCGCCGCAGCGGTTGATGCGCGACTACAACCAGTTGATCGAAGCGTTCAACCGGGGCACCCACATCTAGCGCATCATTCAGCGCATCCTGGCGTTGCGCGGGGCGCAATGTCTCCGCGCTGATCGGTTGTGCTAGGATGGCGTCATGACCGACACGCCCGAATATCAGCGATGGGAAGCGCGGTTTTCATCGCCGGATTACACCTTCGGCAAAGAGCCCAACGAGTTTCTGGTCTCGTGCCGCCCGCTCCTGCCACGCAGCGGCAAGGCGCTTGCCGTCGCCGACGGCGAAGGCCGCAACGGCGTCTGGCTGGCAAAACAGGGACTGGACGTTCTGTCGATCGACTTCTCGCCTGCTGCGCAGACCAAGGCGCGCGCTCTGGCCGCGGAAAACAAGGTCGATGTCACCTTCGAGCAGGCCGATGTGCATTCTTGGGCCTACCCCGACGCGAAATTCGACGTGGTCGTGGAGATTTTCACGCAGTTCAGCACGCCGGAGGAGCGTCCGCGCAAATGGGCCGGCATGCGGCGCGCGCTGAAGCGCGGCGGCCTGCTGATCGTGCAAGGCTATACGCCGAAGCAACTCGCTTACGGCACCGGCGGGCCGAAACAGGTCGAGCATCTCTACACGCGCGAGATGCTGGAAAAGGCCTTCGGTGACATGGCCGATGTGAAGATCACCGAGGAAGAGCGCATCCTGCAGGAAGGCCCGGGACATTCCGGCATGTCGGCGGTGATCGGGCTCACCGCGCGAAAGCCGTAGCGACCAGCGCCGCCTTGACTTCGCCTCAGGCCGGTCGCTGAATTGTCGGCGAACCAGAACAGGAGACGACCTTGGCAGACGACATGTCGCTCTCGCAGATCGACCAGCGCATCGCGATCCTGCGCGACAATATCCGTCAGATCACCGCGCAGGCGACGTCGCAATCAGGCGCCGCCGATGAAGAACGCAATGCCGAACGCCTGTTCCGGCACAATGACGAACTTGAAGTGCTGCTCAAGGAGCAGGAGCGCCGCCTGAGCAAATGATCGCTAGCCGGCTTACCGCACCGGCGCGGCGCCCT
>JBQCFU010000357.1:0-8256 GCA_051958775.1 Pseudolabrys sp. | reverse complement strand
GCCGGCCGAAGCGTAACAAGAGCTGATCGTTACGGCCGCGACAGCATGATCTCGCCACCGGCGGGGATGCGGCGGAAATTCGCCGCATCCACTTCCTCGAACCGCCATGGCGCGCCACGTGACGGCGTCATCAGCAGTTCGCCCTGATCCATCGCCCAAGTGGTAAAGCCTTGCTGCACGATCGCCGGATCGCAATTCGGCCGCAGCTTCACCGGATATTGTCCGCCCGAGCCGTTGCTATCGAGCGTGACGTTGCAGATCGGTTTGCCGGCGCGTGTGAACACCCATTCGCCGAACATATCATCAGCGGGACGCGACGCCGAAACCGCGCCACCCGGTGCCTGCAGGAACAGAAGACCGACGCCCGGCGTCGGCGCCTCGAACACACCGGTTTCCACCTCACCGAATTCGATCAGCGTCTTGCCGTTGGCGTCGACCAGCCGCAGCAGATCGTTGTCGGCGAACTTCCAGCCGACAATATCCTTCACCAGCGGAAACAGATTGCCGCAATTGGGATCGAACTCGACCTTGGAGCCCTGCGTCGCGCGATCGGTCTTGAACGTGACGTCGCAGACCTTGTCGCGATCGGCATTGGCCATTTCCCATGGCGCACCGACCAGGCGCGCGGCATCGCTGTCGGGCGGCGCGGCCTGCGCAAACGCATCGCTCGCAAGCGAAAGCATCGCGACGACAGCCGACACGCCAGAAATGACGACATGACGCAGCATGTCAGCGCCCCTTTTTCGATCGATCCGGCAGCTTCTCGAAACGGTTCATGCCGGCAATGTCCCGCTCGTCGCCGAACGCGACATAACGCTCGTCCGGCGTTTCGAAGCGAACCTTCACCTTGCGCAGCGCATCGACCAGATCGATCGACCAGCCTTCATTGACACGCCAAGCGGCGATGTCGTCCATCACCGGGAAAGCCTTGGCGCAACCGGGCGCGACCTCGATCTGATAGCCGCCGATCCCGGTGTCCTTCAGCAGCGTCACCCGGCAGCGCCGCTTGCCGGAAGCATCACGGATTTCCCACGCGCCATAGAGATCGGTCAGCATCGACGGATCGACCTCAGTGAGATTGAGCGGCTTGGCCGGCTCGAAATCATAAGCCGCCGCCGGCGCAACCATGACCAGCAGCGCCGCGCATGCGCCGGCCAGCACAGCGATGCGGCCTGCGGCGTCCGAGGGTGCCAAACGAGCGCGGGTCATGAACAAGTCCTGTGTCTGATTCCGGCAACCATACCGCTGCGACGCGAGACGCAGCAACTCGCTCCCGCTATTCCGGTCCCGAGGCGGAAGGAACCGGCTTGCCCCGTACCCGCTCGCGATGCAGCAGGTACAGCCCCGACGCGACCACCACCGCCGCACCGGTGAGCGTCCAGCCGGACGGGATATCGTCGAACACCATGTAGCCGATGGCGATCACCCAAATGAGCTGCGAATACATGAACGGAGCCAGCACCGAGGGCGGCGCCATCCGGTGGGCGATGATCAGCAGATAATGCCCGACGGTGCCGAACGCGCCGATCGCGATCATCAGCACGAACAGGAACCAGCTCTCCGGCATGGTCCAGACAAACGGGGCGATGCAGCTCATCACCACGACGCCGACGATGTTGGAATAGAACAGCGTCGTCTCGCTGGAATCGGAGCGCGACACGATCCGCGTGGTGATGAAATAGAAGCCGTAGCAGAACACGGCCGCGACCGATAACAGCGCCGCCGGATGGATGCCGCCGAAACCCGGCCGCGCCACCAGCAGCACACCGCAGAAGCCGAGGCTGATCGCCACCCAGCGCCGCCAGCCGACCCATTCGCCCAGCATCGGCCCCGACAGCACGGCGACGAGGAACGGCGTCGCGAAGCTGATCGACGTGGTCTGATCGAGCTGCAGATATTTGACCGCATAGAAATTGAACCCGGTCGAACCGAGCATCAGCATGGACCGCAGCATCTGCAGGCCGGGCCGGCGCGTGCGCAGCAGGCCGGGACGTACCAGCGGATTGGACAAAATCAACGCCAGCAGAAAACCGGACACATAGCGCGCCCAGGTCGTCTGCAGCGGGTCCATGAACTGGTTGAGATATTTGGCGGTCGAATCGAGACAGCCGAACATCAGGAAGGTCACGCAGATCAGCGCGATTCCCTTCAGCCGGTTGCCGCGCAAGGAGGCCGGATCGTTCACGCGCCAGTCCGCATCCTGGCCGCTACGCCGGATGCGCCATCGAACACAAAATCGCGGAATGCCGTCATTGACCGCAGATTATCCGCCCCGGCTCGTGGTGGCGAGACGCAGCCGGGGATTGCACCCATGCGCATTGAAGCCTGACCGTGCCTGCGGTAACGACTGAGCGTCCATGGATGTCACCACCGTCGGCCTGTTTCTGTTGGCGACCTTTGCCGGCGCGGTGGCGACCGGTCTGTCCGGCTTTGCGCTCGGATTAGTCGCCGCCGGCGTCTGGCTGCATATCCTGACCCCGGCGCAAGTCGCGGCGCTGATCGTGTTCTACGGCCTGCCGATGCAAAGCTACTGGCTATGGCGGCTGCGTCATGCGCTGGTCTGGCGCCGTGTCATGCCGTTCATGCTCGGTGGGCTGTTCGGCGTCCCGCTCAGTGTCATGCTGCTGTCGAATCTCACGCCCGGCCAGGTCCGCGTCGGCGTCGGCACGTTGCTGGTGCTCTACAGCACCTACGGTCTCGCGCGGCCGAACCTCAAACCGGTGCACAGCAACTTCTTCATCGACACGCTGGTCGGCTTCCTCAACGGTCTGGTCGGCGGCATGACAGGACTGGTCGGCCCGGTGATCACCATGTGGTGCTCGATGCGCGGCTGGAGCAAGGACGAGCAGCGCGCCGTCTTCCATCCGGTGATCATCGCCGCCTATCTGCTCACGGCGTTTTCGCTGGCGATGGCCGGCGAGATCACGCTGACGGTGGCGACCTACTACGCCATGGGGCTGCCGGTACTGATCTTCGGCGCCTGGGTTGGCTTGATGCTTTACGGCAAGCTTGACGACGCCGGCTTCCGCCGCGTCGTGCTGGTGCTGCTGCTGGCGTCCGGCCTCGTCCTGCTCGGCGGCCAGTTGCTGTAAGGCGCTAGATCACTTCGGCCGCAGATCGTTGCCGACGCCTTTGTTGACGAACTGCAACGTGTAGCCCTTGCGGTAGTCGAGCGACTCTTTGGTCACGCCGGCCTTCACCATTTCCCGGAAGAACGCCTCCATCCGCGCATCGGTCATGGCGCCAATGCCAAGGGTCTTGGTGTCACCGGAATCGACGATGCCGTATTCGCGCATCTTGGCGATCGAATAAGCGAGCATGTCGTCGGTCATATCCGGGTTCAGCCGCTTGATCATGGTGTTGGCCGGCGTGCTGTCGCCATAGATGTAGTTGGCCCAGCCGATCATCGAGGCATCGACAAAGCGCTGCACCAGATCCGGGTTCTTCTCGATCATCTCGCGGCGCGCCTCGATCAGGGTCGAATCGGCGTCGAAACCGTGATCGGCGAGCAGGAATACCTTGGGCTTGAAACCTGCCTGCTTCTCGATCGCGTAGGGTTCGGCGGTCACGTAGCCCTGCATCGCGCTGCGCTTGTCCACCAGGAACGGCTGCGCGTTGAACGTATAGGGCTTCACCTTTCGCTCGTCGAAGCCGTAGCGCGCCTTCAGCCACTGGAAATAGGTCGGCATCCCCTCCTTGGAGATGAACAGCGTCAGCTTCTTGAGATCGTCGAAGGTGTCGATGCCCTGATCCGGATGAACGATGAAGACCTGCGGGTCCTTCTGAAAGCTCGCCGCCACCGCAACCGTCGGCACATTGCTGGCCACCGCGTCGAACGACTGCAGCGTATTCGCGCTCATATAGAATTCGATGCGTCCGGCGAGCAGCAGCAGCCGGTTGTTGACGTTCGGCCCGCCCGGCACGATCGTCACATCCAGCCCGTATTTCCGATAAGTGCCGTCGGCGAGCGCTTGATAGAAGCCGCCGTGCTCGGCTTCGGCGACCCAGTTGGTGCCGAACCGCACCTTGTCGAGCGCGCGCGCAGGACCGGCAGCAAATAAGAGAGCGAGGACGGAGAGCGCGGCAAAACGCAGCGCGGATCTCATGCAGGACTCCGGACGATCTTGTAGAGCGGCTTTTCGAGCTGGATCATACCCTTCTTGGGCCGGACCGCATCGTCCAAATCCTCGAATCCAGCCTTGCGGCAGCACGCCGCTCCGACCGCATGCCGTTGCGGGATATCGATCCGCAGCACCTTGCAGCGTCGTCGACGCGCGATCCCCTCGACCGCGGTGATCAGTGCCACGCCGATGCCGCGGCGCGCCGCCGGGCCGGATACCGCCAGCGAATAGAGCCGTGCGATCGGACTGCGCGGACGGAAGAGAACCAGCGCATAGCCTGCGAACATCCGTTCCTGCGTCGCCACCAGCAACACCGAGCCCGTGCCGGCCAGGAAACGGCGAAAGCTGCGGCGCGACAGCGCGCCGTCGTCGAATGCTCTTTCCTCGAGACTCAGCAGATCAGGCAGATCCTGATCGCGCGCCGGCCTGATACGCAGTTTTTTGGACTCGGTACTCACCATCGGCGCGCACTTAAAGACAGGCCCGCGCACGGTGGCAAGCCCGGCGGCAAGGGCACCCCGACGAGGTCAACAAGCGCTTTGAACCTTTTTCCCGATATGGCGACCAAATCGTATGCGGCGGCGTGACAAATCGAACGCCCCCCACAACCGGACGGAGACCGCCATGAAGACCAGGATTGCCGCCATTGCCCTCTCGATCGTCACCCTGACCGGCGCCATGACCGCCGCCACCAGCCAGGCCCAGGCCGGTCATCGCTGGGGCGTCGGCCTCGGTGTCGGCCTTGCCGCCGGGGCACTGCTGGGTGCCGCCACCGCCTCGAACGCCTATGCCGGCCCGGCTTATGTGAGCGAGCCGGTCTATCGCGACTGCCGGATCGTCAAGCGCATGGACGATTGGGGTAACTGGCGCCGCGTCCGCGTCTGCCGCGAATACTGACATCTGCGGGTTTGGGTCGGCTCCCTTCCCCGGTCCCCCCACCCGTGCCGGCCCATCACTGCCCGTCCGGTTGCGTCACCGCACCGGGCGGGCATTTTCTCGATACGCGGGAGCCGCGTCAGGCTTAACGCCGGTCAACCCTATGGGATCGGGCCTTTCGCTCTTAGCCCTGTAATTCGCGGCGCACGATCCGCGTGCCTTCGACCATCGCCTGCATCTTGCCGTAGGCGACATCGCGCGGAAGATATTTCATGCCGCAGTCGGGCGCGATCACCAGCCGTTCGGCCGACGCATGCGGCAGCGCCTTGCGAATGCGCGCCGCCACCACATCCGGCGTCTCCACCGATTTGTCGGAGAGGTCGATCACCCCGAGGATGATGGTCTTCGACGGCAGCTTCTCCAGCACGCGAAGATCGAGGTCTGGCTGCGCCGCTTCGATCGAAACCTGCTGCGCCTTGCTGTTCTCCAGCTCTGCGAGGAACGAATAGCCTTCCGGCTTCTCATGCACCACCGCGGCATAGCCGAAGCACAGATGCACGGCGACCGTGCCCGTCACACCGTCGAGCGCCGCGTTCAACGCCTTGACGCCGAAGGCGCGCGCTTTGTCCGGATGCTGCTGCATCCACGGTTCGTCGATCTGGATGATGTCGGCGCCGGCAGCGAACAGATCCTTGATCTCGGCATTCACCGCGGCGGCGAAGTCCATCGCCAGTTCTTCCTGCGACGGATAAAACTCGTTCTGCGCCTGCATGGTCATGGTGAAAGGACCGGGCACGGTCATCTTCACCGGCTTCTTGGTGTTCGCCCGCAGGAACTGAATGTCGTGCAACTCCACCGGATGCGCGCGGCGCACCTTGGCGGTGATGCGCGGAACCGGGATCGGCTTGCCGCTGCGGTTGATGGTCGTGCCGTGATTGACGGTGTCGACGCCTTCGAGCGCGGTGGCGAAACGGTTGGAATAGCTTTCGCGGCGCTGCTCACCGTCACTGATGATGTCGAGCCCGGCGCGCTCCTGCTCTTCGATGGCGAGCCGGGTCGCCTCGTCCTGCTTCGCTTCCAGTTCCGCCGGCGGCACCAGCCAGAGATCGGCCATGCGCACGCGGGGCACCTGCTTCGACAGCTTGGCGCGGTCAATCAGCCATTCCGGCTGCGGATAGGAGCCGACGAGCGTGGTGGGGAGAAGCGTCGAGGTCATTCGTTGTCCTTCCAGCAAATTCAATGTTCCACCGTCACCCTGAGGCGCCCTCGGCACGAGGGCCTCGAAGGGCGACGGCCAATCCGTCGCAACATCGCGGCCGTCCATCCTTCGAGGCCCACGCTGCGCGTGGTCACCTCAGGATGACGGGCTTATAGCGTTATCGGCCGCCGTTCGCACGCTTATCGCCAGCACCCGGGCGACATGCAGTGCATCACGCTGCGCGCCGTCGTGGATTTGATGCCGGCAGGAGGTGCCGTCCGCCACCACCAGCGTATCCGCGTCCGCCTTGCGCACTGCCGGCAGCAGCGACAGCTCGCCCATCGCCAGCGACACATCGATGGTCTTGGCGTGATAGCCGAACGATCCGGCCATGCCGCAGCAGCTCGATTCCACCGTCTCGACCGCGAGATCGGGAACGAGCCGCAGCACGCTCTCGACTGCGCCCATCGCCGCGAACGCCTTCTGATGGCAGTGGCCGTGCAGCAGCGCCTTGCCCGCCACCTTGCCGAGCGGCAAAGCCAGTTGCCCCGCTTTGTGCTCACGCGCCAGGAACTCCTCGAACAGCAGCGCGAGGTCCGCGAGCTTGCGCGCCGCGTCGGACTTCATCAGCACCGGCCATTCGTCACGGAACGTCAGCAGGCAGCTCGGTTCGAGCCCGACGACCGGCACGCCGCGCTCGATGAACGGGGCCAGTGCCGCAAGCGTGCGTTCGGCCTCGCGGCGCGCCTCGTCGACACGGCCGACCGAGAGGAACGTGCGGCCGCAGCACAAGGGCCGCGTCTCACGCTCCGGCGGCATCGCCAGATGCACGCGGTATCCCGCCGCCTCGAGCACGGTCAGCGCCGCGTCGACATTCTCGCGTTCGAAATAGCGGTTGAAGGTGTCGGCAAAGAGCACGACGTCCTTGCCGTCGCCACCGATTGCCGGGGATGCGGCCCCGGCAAAGACATCGCCCCGCCATTTGGGCAGCGACCGCTGCGCCGAGAAGCCGGCAATCGCTTCCGACAGCTTTGCGAGGCCGGGGATCGCGTCGCGCAGATTGAACAGCCACGGCATTTTCGCCGCGTAGGGCGCATAGCGCGGCAGATAGCCGACCAGCCGCTGATGCAGCGACAGGCCATACTTCGCAGCTCGCGCGGCCAGCACCTCGATCTTCATCCGCGCCATGTCGACGCCGGTCGGGCATTCATGCCGGCAGGACTTGCACGACACGCACAGCTTCAGCGTCTCGGCCATCTCGTCCGAGGTGAACGCATCGGGGCCGAGCTGGCCGGTGACCGCAAGCCGCAACGTATTGGCGCGACCGCGCGTCACGTCCTCCTCGTTGCGGGTGACGCGATAGCTCGGGCACATGGCGCCGCCCTGCAATTTCCGGCAGGTGCCGTTGTTGTTGCACATCTCGACTGCGCCCTGGAAACCGCCGCCCGCGCCGGGATAAGCGGACCAGTCGAGTTGCGTCGTCATCGGCTCGCCGTGATAGCCCGGCGGATAACGGAACAGGCTGCGGTCGTCGAATTTCGGCGCGCGCACCACCTTGCCCGGATTGAACAAGTCGGTCGGATCGAAGCGGTCCTTCACCTCTTCGAATGCGCGTACCAGTTCCTTGCCGAACATGATTTCGTGGAATTCGGAGCGGGCAATGCCGTCGCCATGCTCGCCGGAATGCGAACCTTTGTATTCCTTGACCATGGCGAACGCCTCTTCGGCGATGGCGCGCATGGCCTTGGCATCCTTCTCCTGCCGCAGATTAAGCACAGGCCGCACATGCAGGCAGCCGGATCCGGCATGCGCGTACCACGTGCCGCGCGTGCCGTTCTTCTCGAAAATCTGCGTCAGCCGCGCCGTGTAGTCGGCGAGATGTTCGAGCGGCACCGCGCAGTCCTCGACGAAGGAGACGGGTTTCCCCTCGTCCTTCATCGACATCATGATGTTGAGGCCCGACGTGCGCACATCGATGATCGCCGCCTGCAACGTCGCGTCGAGTACATCGACCACGCCACCCCAGTGCCGGCCGCTTTTGTCCCAGCCGAAACCGAGATC
>JBQCFU010000356.1:0-4070 GCA_051958775.1 Pseudolabrys sp. | reverse complement strand
GGTGCGATAGGTCTCGGTCTCGATCAGGCGCTGCACCAGCGCGCCGGCGCGCTCGGCGCCGAGGCCGCGGTCGACGATCAGCACGCGGACGAAGCCGCCGGGATCGGTCTGAAAGTCGGTCGCGAACAGCGCCTGCCCGTCCGAGTTCTCCGCGACCGCAAGGCTGGCGCGGTCGAACAGCTTTTCCGGCGGCGCCTTCAACGCGCTCTCGGGAAGAAGATCGACATCGAGTGCGACGAGAAGGGGACCGGGTTGCGGCAGCTCCGCCATCGGCGTGGCGAGTGTCGCGGCCGGCGGATGGAACGGCGGCTGCGCGGCGGACGGCAACTCCCACGTATAGGTCGTGAATTCGGAATGCTGCTCCCAGCGCATCACTGTGCCGCCGAAGGCGATACGATGCTGCCGGTCGCTTGCTTTCGGCGCGGGAAGCCCGTGCCGTTCGCAGAAGGCGGCGAGGGCGGTCTGGTCGGCGGCGGCGCGGCCGCCCGACGTATCGAATGCGAAATGCAGGATCCGGCGGGGTGTCTCGATGGCTGTAAACGGCCGGGCGTGGACCTCGCCGAGAATGGCCGCGCGCAAAGGATGCGCCGTCAGATGCCGCCCGCCTTCGCCAATGGACACGTCCGTGCTCATCTGCGCCCCCGCCGCTCTGGTCGTCGCATGACTGTCCGGCGGGTGCAAGGCGCAAGGCGCTCGGGCGCCTTCGCTATTGGTTGATCTCGGGCTCGACGAGGCGGGCGAGGTTGCGCAGCGATTCCTGCCAGCCGAGATAGCAGGCCTCGGTCGGGATCATGTCGGGAATGCCTTCCTGCACGATGCTCACCTCGGTGCCGACGGACACCTTGTTGAGCGTCACGGTGACCTGCATCTCGCCCGGCAGGTTGGCGTCGTCGAATTTATCGGTGTAGCGCAGCCGCTCGCCGGGCACGAGCTCCTGATATTGTCCGCCGAACGAATGGCTGAGACCGGTGGTGAAGTTGCGGAACGACATCTTGTGCGTGCCGCCGACCTTCGCATCAAGATGGTGCACGGTGCAGGTGAAGCCGTTGGGCGGCAGCCACTTCGCGACGGCATCGGGCTCGATGAAGGCGCGATAGATTTTTTCGGGCTTCGTCGTCAGGACGCGGTGCAGGCGAACGGTACCGGGCATGGCTGCTCCTTACTCAAACGGACATTGATGATCGCGGCTGACAGCATAACAGCGGCTGCGCGGGCATGTAACCGTTGTGACGTGGAACTCGTTGATGCAACGTTGTCATGACGTTGCACTCTAACGGCGCGCTGATTTCTTCTTTTTCACACGTGATGCAGCCGTCGCTGCTGCCGGCGCAAGCCGGCCTGCGCCGGCGAGGCGCAGCATGCGCCTGAACTGCGGACAGTCCAGATGGTTCGGCGCCGGGCAGGCTGCCACATGGCGCAGGCCGTTCTGCATCGCCTTCAAGTGGCGAATGGCGGCATCGAGTTCGTCCGCTTTTTTCAGCATCTGCTTGCGGTCAATCTTTGGCCGACCGTCGGGCGTGAACATCGAGGCGATGTCGTCGAGGGCGAAGCCGCCGGCGCGCGCCAGCGCGATCAGCGATAGCTGCTGCAGTACGCTCCGTTCGAACAACCGGCGCAGGCCGTGCCGCCCGACAGATTTGATCAGCCGCCGCTCCTCGTAGAAGCGCAGCGTCGAGGCCGGTACGCCGGAGAGACGGGCCACCTCTGCGATATCGAGAGTGCTCATCGCTTGACCTCAAGTGAACTTGAAGTGGCAGAAAGGTGGGCGATGACGCGGCCGGACGCAAGGGCATCCGTATCCGCGCGAGGAGATTGAATCATGGAGATGATCGTCCGGGCGATGGCGATCGGCGTCGGCGCGACGCTGGTGATGGATCTGTGGGGGCTGCTGCTCAAGCGCGGCTTCAGTGTGCGCGGGCTCGATTATGCGATGGTCGGCCGCTGGCTCGGCCATATGCCGGCCGGCCGTTTTGTCCATGCGAGCATCGTGGCGGCATCGCCCGTGCGCGGGGAGCGTGCGCTCGGCTGGGTCGCGCATTATGGGACCGGCATTGTCTTCGCCGGACTGCTGCTCGCCATCTGCGGTAATGGCTGGGCGCGTCTGCCGACAGCGTTGCCGGCGCTCCTGGTCGGACTGACGACGGTCGCCGCGCCGTTTTTGCTGATGCAGCCCGGTATGGGGCTCGGCATCGCTGCGTCGAGGACGCCGAGTCCCAACATGGCGCGGCTACGCAGCGGTATTACGCATCTGGTGTTCGGCCTGGGGCTTTATGCGGCGGCGTGGGCGGTGGCGCGTTTTGACGGATCGTAATCCGCGCCGCGCCGTTCACGGCGTGACGCGCAGCCGCGCGAGCGCCTGCGCCAGTGCATCGGGCAGCGGCACGGGCCGGTTGCTGGCGCGCTCCACATAGACATGGACGAAGTGTCCCTGCGCCGAGGCCGCGTCTTCGTCGTTGCGGAACAGCGCGATCTCGTAGCGGACCGAGCTGTTGCCGACATAGGCAACACGCAGTCCGGCGGTGACGGTGTCGGGAAACGAGATCGACTGGAAGTAATTGCACTGCGTTTCGACCACGAGGCCGATCACCGCGCCCTGCGCAATGTCGAGTGCGCCCGCTTCGATCAGATAGCGGTTCACCACCGTATCGAAGAACGAATAATAGACCACATTGTTGACGTGGCCGTAGACGTCATTGTCCATCCACCGCGTCGACAGCGTCAGATGATGCGCATACGCGGCGCGGGTGTGCGGCGCTTCGCGCAAGGTCACGCGACCTGCCTGGTTTTGCGCGCGAGCGCCGGCGGATCGACCAGCACATTGTGGCCGATCTGCTCGATGCGGCTGACGCCGGTCAGCGCCATGGTGACGTCGAGTTCTTTCTTCAGGACCTCGATCGCTTTGGCGACGCCGGCCTGTCCATACGCGCCGAGGCCGTAGACGTAGGAGCGGCCGATCAGACAGCCGCGTGCGCCGAGCGCCAGCGCGCGTTCGATGTCCTGCCCGGTGCGGACGCCGCCGTCGAACAGCACTTCGAGATCGGAACCGACTGCATCGACGAGTTTCGGCAGCATCGAGATCGACGAGGCCGCACCATCGAGCTGGCGGCCGCCGTGGTTGGAGCAGACGAGCGCGTCCGCGCCGGTCTTCGCGGCGATCTTCGCGTCATCGACGTCCATGATGCCCTTGAGGATCAGCTTGCCCGGCCACAGGCTTTTCACCCACTCGATGTCTTTCCAGTTGAGCGTCGGGTCGAACTGCTGCGCGGTCCATTGCGCCAGCGAGTTGACGTTCTCCATGCCCTTCACGTGGCCGGCGAGATTGCCGAAGGTCTTGCGCTTGCCGCGCAGCACGCTGAGCGCCCAGGCCGGCTTGGTGGCGATGTCGATGATGTTCTTCAGCCGGATTTCCGGCGGCACGGTCATGCCGTTCTTGATGTCGAGATGGCGTTGGCCGAGGATCTGCAGATCGACGGTGAGGACGAGCGCGCTGCATTTCGCGGCGGCGGCGCGTTGGATCAGCTCCGCCATGAAGCCGCGGTCGCGGATCACATAGACCTGGAACCAGAACGGCTTGTCGACTGCGGCGGCAACGTCCTCGATCGAGCAGATCGACATGGTCGAGAGCGTGAATGGTACGCCGGCCACCTGCGCCGCGCGGCAGGCGAGGATTTCGCCGTCGCCGTGCTGCATGCCGCATAGTCCGATCGGCGCGAGCGCGACCGGCAGCGATACCTTCTCGCCGACGATGGTGGCCTCGGTGCTGCGGTGGTCCACATCGACCAGCACGCGCTGCCGCAGTTTCACGGCATCGAGGTCGGCCCGGTTCGCGTGCAATGTGCTCTGCGTATAGGAGCCCGATTCCGCGTAATCGATGAAGGCTTTGGGAACCCGCCGGTGCGCCACCTGGCGCAGGTCTTCGATGCAGGTGTTGTGTTTCATAGGGGTACGATCTGGAACCCGGAACCTGGACGGTCATCGCTACCATGGCGGCGGGAAACGCGGAACAGCGTAAAATGGCTATTAAGATGGCGGGGTCCGCTATCGCGCGGCTTGGGGAAAACCTTGGATTT
>JBQCFU010000355.1:0-3170 GCA_051958775.1 Pseudolabrys sp. | reverse complement strand
CAAACTCCACCTTGCGATACCCCTGCACGAACAACAGCGCGGTGAGATCGTTGTGGTCGATCCGCGCCGGTGCTGCGGCGGCCACTTTCGGCTTGGCGTGATAGGCGACGCCGAGACCGGCTTCCGCGATCATGTCCATGTCATTGGCGCCGTCGCCGGTAGCCATGGTGTCGGCATGCGACAGGCCGAACTTGTCGCGCAATGCGATGAGGGTTTCGAGCTTTCCGGTCTTGCCGAAGATCGGCTCCGACACCGTACCTGACAGACGCCCATCCGGATCGAGCAGCAGCCGGTTGGCGCGGCTCTCGTCGAAGCCGATCATCGGCACGATCCGGTCCGTGAAGGCGGTGAAGCCGCCAGTGACGAGGCAGGTGTGGGTGCCGTTGGCGCGCATGGTCGCGATCAGCGTGCGCGCACCGGGCGTGAGGCGGATGCGGTCGCGGATCACGTCATCGACCACCGACAGCGGCAGGCCCTTGAGCAATGCCACGCGCTCGCGCAGCGCCGGCTCGAAGGCGAGTTCGCCACGCATGGCGCGCTCGGTGATCGCCGCCACATGCGCCTTGAGGCCGACCACGTCGGCAAGTTCGTCGATGCACTCCTGGCCGATCATGGTGGAGTCCATGTCGGCGAGGAACAGCCGCTTGCGGCGGCTGGCGACCGGCTGCACCACCACGTCGACCGGCGCGGCGAGTGCGTCACGGAGCCGATCGGCGAGCACGGCATCTGTGCCGCTCGCGGTTTCCGCGTTAAAGGGAAGGTCGACGGCTTCGCCCGGCGACAGCCAGTCGGGTGTGCTTGGCCGCGGCAGCGCGGATTGCGCGCGCGCGACGAGCGCTGCATCGAGGGTGTCGGGGCGGGCGAGGAGAGTGGCGATGTGGGTCACGGATTGGATCGCGACTTGAGAGGCGGCGTGAAGAGGGTGGTGCTTATCGCAGGGCCGACCGCGAGCGGCAAGTCCGCGCTGGCGCTGGCCCTGGCGCAGCGCCACGACGGTATCGTCATCAATGCGGATTCGATGCAGGTCTATCGCGACCTGCGGATCATTACCGCACGGCCGACCGTCGAGGAGGAACAGGCGGCGCCGCACCGGCTCTACGGCCACGTGGATGCGGCGGAAAACTATTCGGTCGGCCGCTGGTGCCGCGATGTGATGGCCGAACTCGACGCGGCGCAGGCCGCACGGCGGATGGCGATCGTCATCGGCGGAACCGGGCTTTACTTCAGCGCGCTGACCAAGGGCCTGACCGACATTCCGCCAGTGCCGGGCGAGGTGCGGACTGCGATGCGCGAACGGCTGACGCGCGAGGGTGTCGCCGTGCTCCACGCCGAACTCGCGGAACGCGATCCCGTGGCGGCGGCACGGATCATGCCACGCGACCAGTCGCGCATCACCCGCGCGCTGGAGGTGCTGACGGCGACCGGGCGCACGCTCACCGACTGGCACACCGAAGGCATGCCGGCGCGGCTCGACGCGGCGCGCACGCCACGGGTGTTCCTGAGTTGCGAACGCGAGGCGCTGGTGCGGCGGATCGAGAGCCGAGTCGATGCGATGCGGGCGGCTGGGGCGCTCGACGAGGTGGCGGTGCTCGCTGCGCGCGGGCTCGATCCGATGTTGCCGGCGATGAAAGCGCATGGCGTGCCGTGGCTGATCCGGCATCTGCGCGGTGAGATGTCGCTCGACGAGGCGGCCGAGGGCGGCAAGCGCGATACCCGGCGCTACGCCAAGCGACAGAACACCTGGTTCCGCAACCAGCTCTCCGACTGGCCACGTGTTGCGCCGGAAGAGGCGATGGCCGCGCTGGAGCAACAGCTCGCCGGCTAGGCGACATTTATTCGGCGGCGATCGCGCGATGCTCCGCTTCTGGTTCGCGGCCGGCGTGCGGCTTGCCGCCGGTGAGCCAGTTCTGGAAGCGGTCGAGATAGAGATAGACGACCGGCGTGGTGTAGAGCGTCAGCATCTGGCTGACGGCGAGGCCGCCAACCATCGCATAGCCGAGCGGCTGACGCAGTTCGGAGCCGGTGCCGTGGCCGAGCGCCAGCGGAACGCCGGCCAGCATCGCCGCGGCGGTGGTCATCAGGATCGGCCGGAACCGCAGCAGGCAGGCTTCGCGGATCGCATCGTGCGGCGAAAGCCCGCGCTCGCGCTCCGCCGATACGGCGAAGTCGACCAGCATGATGCCGTTCTTCTTGACGATGCCGATCAGCAGAATGATGCCGATGATGCCGATCACCGACAGGTCCATGCCGCCGAGCATCAAAGCGAGCAGCGCGCCGACACCGGCGGACGGCAGCGTCGAGAGAATGGTCAGCGGCAGGATGAAGCTCTCATAGAGCATGCCGAGGATGAGATAGACGACGATCAGCGCCGCGGCGATCAGCGCCGGTTCGCTCGACAGCGAGCTTTGGAACGCCTGCGCGTTGCCCTGGAACGTGCCGATGATCGACGACGGCAGGCCGATCTCGTGTGCGGCATCGTTGATGGCGTTGACGGCTTCGCCGAGCGCGACGCCCGGACGCAGATTGAAAGTCAGCGTCACCGCCGGGAATTGCCCCTGATGCGAGACCGACAGCGGCGAGGTCGCGGTCTGGTCGACATCGACCAGGGTCGACAGCGGCACCGTGCCACCGGTGAGCGGCGATTTCACATAGAGCTTGTTGATGGTGTCGAGATTGATCTGCTGGTCCGGCAACACTTCCAGAATGATGAAATAGGATTTCAACGGCGTGAAGTACTGGGTGATCTGCCGCTGGCCGAATGCGTCGTTCAGCGTGTCGTCGATCGCCTGTGCGGAAATACCGAAGCGTGAAGCCTGGTCGCGGTTGATCGTGACCTTGAGCTGCGGCGCGTTGGCGAGGAGGTCGCTGGCGACATCGGTGACCTGCGGCAGGGTCCGCATCTTCTCCAGCAACTTATTCGACCAGGTGTTCAGTTCCTCGATATTGGAATCCTGCAAGGTGTACTGGAAACTGGCGCGCGCGATGCGTCCGCCGACCGTGATGTCCTGCGTCGGCTGGAGATAGAGATTGGCGCCGCGCACCTTGGCGAGCTGCGGGCGCAACCGGTCGATCACCTGCGACGAAGTCAGGCTGCGTTCGTCGCGCGGCTTCAGTACGATGAAGCCGCGGCCGGTATTGGCGGTATTGGCACCGCCGGTCGAGCCGGTGAA
>JBQCFU010000354.1:0-4188 GCA_051958775.1 Pseudolabrys sp. | reverse complement strand
GCGGCGCCGTCCGTCACCCACAGCGGCTTGAAGTTGCGTGCGCTGTAGAAGGCTTCGACGGCGATGCGTTCTTTCTTGCTGCCGAGGATGCGGTCGAACTTGCCGGACGACAGATCGCGCAGCTTGTCGGCAACCGCGCTGTCGACCGATGCGGTGACCGGCGCTGCGGCCGGAGCAGGGGTCGCGGCCGTCGCCGGAGCAGCGGGCGCTGCTTTCGGAGCATCTGCCGTTGCCGGAGCTGGCTGCGCGGCGGGGGCCGCCGGCGCCTGAGTGGTCTGCGCCGGTGCGGCCGCGGGAGCAGCAGCATTCGTTGGCGCGCTCGTGGTCGGGACCATGCTCTTGTTCAGGTCGTCGACCGTTGGCGGCGGCGGCATCGTCGTGTCGGGAACGGGCACACCGTCGACCATCGCCGGTTCGGTGCTGCCGCTGCTTTGGGCCAGCGTGCTGGACGCGGTGCCGAGAGCCAAAACCACAGCGACCGCGCTGCCGGTGAGCAGCCGATTGAGACGAGAGCTCAGCATTCCTGATCCTTTTCTGCCGGGACGATGGCGAGTCGTGACCGTATTAACGCTGCATTTTAACCGAAAGTTGCGTTACGCCGCAGCCTTTGCCTTAGCCTGCTTCTCAAGAACGAAATCATAGTTAACCTGGAAGTACGGCGTGGCGATCTTTTCGCCGTTGATCGCGGTTCCGGCCGGTTTCTGCTGGAACTGGGCGATCAGTTCCTTCTTCACACCGTAGACAACGTCTGTCTCGATATATTCGTCACCGGCCACAAACAGATGCGTGACCAGGCTGTGGTATCCGGGTGCGCTCACGGCGAAGTGGATATGCGCCGGGCGGAAGTGGCTGATGTTGGTCCGGGTCATCAGTTCCCCGATCGGGCCGTCCATCGGGATGGTGTAGCCGATCGGCGCCACGGTCCGGACAATGTAGGAGCCGTCGGCCTGCGAGCGGTAGACGCCGCGCATGTAAGCGTGATCGATCTCGCGCTGGGCTTCATAGAGGCCGTCGCCGTCGGTCTGCCAGATGTCGATGGTGGCACCGACGATCGGTTCGCCGTTCAGACCCTTGATCGTGCCGGTGACGAGGCACGGGTCGCCCGGCGCGCCCTCGGTGACATTTTCGCCGTTGGCGATCTCCGGCGCATTCGGAATGTGGAACGGACCCTCGACGGTGGAAGGTGTCGCACCGCTCGGCCGGCGGGTGTTGATCGCGTCGACCAGCATGCTGACGCCGAGCACGTCGGACGTGAGAATCATCTCCTGCCGCTTCTCGTCGCTCTTCTGGCCGATGCGGGTGAGCCAGTCGACCGCGGTGAACCATTCTTCCTTGGTCGGCTCGACCTCGCGCACGAAAGCGTGGAGGTGCTTCACGGCAGCGACCATCACCTGGCGCAGACGCGCGTCGGGAATGTTGGACCAGCGGTCCATGGCGATATCGGTGAGCGTAGCCTCGGTCACATAGGGCATTTTGACCCTCCCACTTGCGTTCGTTTTTATCCGTATCTGCAAGATATGCGTGTTGCCGCCGCCGCAGGTCAATAGGTGGGCCAGGGGAAGGTCATGCGCCTTTCGCCGCTCTCGCGGTGGGCGCGGATCACGTTAGCGGGATCGCGCGTTCCGCCGATCAAATGTCTCGTTTTGCAGCAGTTTTTCCGACGAATGCGCGGCGTCGCAGGTGTTGTCGAAAAACCGCGCCGGCTGAAATTTTTCCGGCGCTGCACTCTGCGCGCCACGAGCAGCACATGAGCACCATATGTCGCGCGGTTATGTCAGATCATCGCGACCGCGGTCATCGGAAAACCGGCACGAGAAAATCAGGGCCCAAAAAAACCGGGCCCCGCGAGGGGGCCCGGCTCGGTTGCCGGCTTGGGGGACCAGCAATCGCTTCCAGAGGGGAACATGCAGCGCCGGCATTTCATCTTGGGAGGATGCGGCAGCCAACGCGGCATGAATGAAAGTATGGGATCCCATCCTCATGCGAACAACGCAGAAGCTCGCATGTCAGCCATGCGGCGTCCTGTTGACGCAGCTCAATAGTTCCAGCGTTGCGCGTTCGCGACGAGGAAGTCGCGGAAGACTTGTATGCGTGCAACCGACTTCAGCTCTTCCGGATAAACGAAGTACGCTTCCATCGCCAACGTCTCCGCATTGCTGAACAGTTGCACGAGACCGTGATTGTCCTCGACCAGATAGTCGGGCAGCACGGCGATGCCGAGACCTTTCTGACATGCGCGCAACAGACCGAGCACGTTGTTGATGATCAGATGCGCGCCGCGCGGCGGTTTGCCTTCGCGTCCGGTCTCGATCAGCCAGCGACGGTTCTGCAGATAGGACGGCGCGGCGCCGCCGAGCAGCAGGATGCGGTGACCTTCGAGATCCTCCATGGTACGCGGTGTGCCGAAACGCTTGAGATAATCCGGCGTCGCATAGACGTGCGAATGCACCGAGAACAACTTGCGCTGGATCAGATCAGGCTGTGTCGGCTGGCGCAGACGGATCGCCACGTCGGCTTCGCGCATCGCCAGATCGAGTTCTTCGTCGGTGGTGATGAGATTCACCTGCACGTCGGGATAGAGATCGAGGAATTCGCCGAGACGCGGCGTCAGCCAGTGGATGCCGATGCCGGGCGTGGTGGTGATCTTCAATTCGCCGTTCGGCCGCTCACGGCTGTCGGTGAGCTTGGTGCGCGCCGCCTCGAGCTTCATGAACACTTCATGCGCGGTGCGGAACAGCAGTTCGCCCTGTTCGGTCAGGATCAGGCCGCGCGCATGGCGATGAAACAACGACACCGACAATTCGGCTTCGAGTGCGCTCACCTGGCGCGATACTGCAGATTGCGACAGGCCGAGTCGTTCGCCTGCATGCGTGAAGCTGCCGGCCTCTGCGGCCGCGTGGAATACCTTGAGCTTGTCCCAGTCCATGGTCGATCGTGTGGGGATCATGTTTATTCCGCCGCGTCGCGGTTTTGTTCGTGCGCGGCGACGAAGCGTTCGGCTTCGAGTGCCGCCCTGCAGCCCTGGCCGGCCGCCGTCACCGCCTGACGATAGATGTCATCGGTGACGTCGCCGGCGGCGAACACGCCCGGCACCGACGTCGCAGTCGAGTGGGGCGAGGTAGCGATGTAGCCCGACGGCTTCATCTTCAGTTTGTCGACAAACAGTTCGGTCGCCGGCGAGTGGCCGATGGCGATGAAGATGCCGTCGATGGCGCGCTCGGTGACAGTGCCGGTCTTGATGTTCTTCAGCCGTGCCGTGCGCACCTTCAGCGGGTTCTCATCGCCGATCACGTAGTCGAGCACGGTGTCCCACACCACCTCGACCTTCGGATTCTTGAACAGGCGATCCTGCAGGATCTTTTCCGCGCGGAAATGATCGCGCCGGTGCACGATCGTCACCTTGCTGGCGAAGTTGGTGAGGAACAGCGCTTCCTCGACCGCGGTGTTGCCGCCGCCGATCACGATGACTTCCTTGTTCTTGTAGAAGAAGCCGTCGCAGGTGGCGCAGGCGGAGACGCCGTAGCCTTTGAACTTCTGCTCCGAGGGCAGATCGAGCCAGCGTGCCTGCGCGCCGGTGGCGACGATCAGTGCGTCGGCGAGATAGCTCTCGCCGGAATCGAGATGGACGCGGAACGGGCGCTGGTCGAGATCGACCTGGTTGACGTGGTCGTAGACGATGCGCGTGCCGACATGCTCGGCCTGCTTCTGCATCTGCTCCATCAGCCACGGGCCCTGGATCACGTCGGCGAAGCCCGGATAGTTCTCGACATCGGTGGTGATGGTGAGCTGGCCGCCGGGCTGCATGCCCTGGATCAGCACCGGCTCGAGCATGGCGCGCGCGGCGTAAATCGCCGCGGTGTAGCCCGCAGGTCCCGAACCGATGATGAGAACTTTGACGTGTTGTGGTGTGGCCATTGATCCTTGCCCCGGCGGCGGCATCAGCCGCATAACAGACGTGCGACAACATAGGCCTTCCACCGAGCTATGCAAGAAGCGCAACCCACAGCGCCCGAGGCACTCACAGCCCGCAGGCCTGCGTCCACAGGCGCTGGTTACAGGCGCAATAATCTTTCGCGAAACATTATTTCGCGGTATGGAGGCCGCAGCGACCGTTCGCGATCGTTTCCGTGATTTCGTCTTGTGACTTTTGGAGTTTTCGTGCCCGACCAGATCGACGCCATCGACCGC
>JBQCFU010000353.1:0-2015 GCA_051958775.1 Pseudolabrys sp. | reverse complement strand
ATTCTTGGCACGTCGGTGCTCGGTTCCGGCAAGACTTTCGATATGGAAATCCGCACCGGCGCCGGCGCCTATGTCTGCGGCGAGGAAACAGCGCTGCTGAACAGCCTCGAAGGCAAGCGCGGCGTGGTGCGCGCCAAGCCGCCGCTGCCGGCACACAAGGGGCTGTTTGGCTGTCCGACCGTCATCAACAACGTGATTTCGCTCGCCTCCGTTCCCGTCATCATGGACAGGGGGGCGGTCTTCTACCGCGATTTCGGCATGGGTCGTTCGCGCGGCACGATCCCATTGCAGATCGCCGGCAACGTCAAGCACGCTGGCCTCTACGAGACGGCCTTCGGCCTTTCGCTCGGCGATATCGTCGACAGGATCGGCGGCGGCACGGCGTCCGGGCGGCCGGTCAAGGCGGTGCAGGTGGGTGGGCCGCTCGGCGCCTATTTCCCTCGCGCTCTGTTCGACACGCCGTTCGACTATGAAGCCTTCGCGGCCGAGGATGGCCTGATCGGCCATGCCGGCATCGTTGTTTTCGACGATACCGCCGACATGCTGAAGCAGGCGCGGTTTGCGATGGAATTCTGTGCGGTCGAAAGCTGCGGCAAGTGTACACCCTGCCGTATCGGTTCGACACGCGGCGTCGAGACGGCCGACAAGATCGCGCAAGGGATTGAGCCCGAGAAGAACAGGGAATTGCTTGCCGATCTCTGTAACACGATGAAATTCGGTTCGCTCTGCGCCCTCGGCGGCTTCACGCCCTATCCCGTCATGAGCGCGATGACCCATTTCCCGGAGGATTTCTCTCCGGCACCCTTGATTGCAGCGGCGGAGTAAGATCCATGTCCCTCGTTCCAGAAATCGACTACGGCACGCCGGCCTCCCAATCCGAAACCATGGTGACGCTGACCATCGACGGCCGCCAGATCACGGTGCCAGAAGGCACGTCGATCATGCGCGCGTCGATGGAAGCCGGCATTCAGGTGCCGAAGCTCTGCGCTACGGACATGGTCGATGCCTTCGGCTCCTGCCGCCTCTGTCTCGTCGAGATCGAAGGCCGCAACGGCACGCCGGCTTCGTGCACGACGCCTGTCGCATCAGGCCTCGTCGTCCACACGCAGACGGGCCGTCTGAAGGATATCCGCCGCGGCGTGATGGAGCTCTATATTTCCGACCATCCGCTCGACTGTCTGACCTGTGCCGCCAATGGCGATTGCGAGCTGCAGGATATGGCTGGTGCCGTCGGCCTGCGCGATGTGCGCTACGGCTACGAGGGCGACAATCACGTCAAGGCCCGCAACAACGGCGACATCAATCTGAAATGGATGCCGAAGGACGAGTCCAATCCCTATTTCACCTATGATCCTTCGAAATGCATCGTCTGTTCGCGCTGCGTGCGGGCCTGCGAGGAAGTGCAGGGCACCTTTGCGCTGACCATCGAGGGTCGCGGCTTCGGCTCGCGCGTCTCGCCCGGCATGCATGAGAGTTTCATCGACAGCGAGTGCGTTTCCTGCGGCGCCGGCGTGCAGGCCTGCCCGACGGCGACGCTGACAGAAAAGTCGGTCATCCAGATCGGCCAGCCCGAGCACTCGGTCGTCACAACTTGCGCCTATTGCGGCGTCGGCTGCTCGTTCAAGGCCGAAATGCGCGGCGAGGAGCTGGTGCGCATGGTGCCCTACAAGGACGGCAAGGCCAACCGCGGCCACTCCTGCGTCAAGGGCCGCTTCGCTTATGGCTATGCCACGCACAAGGAGCGCATCCTCAACCCGATGATCCGTGAAAAGATCACCGACCCGTGGCGCGAAGTGTCATGGGAAGAGGCGCTGACCCACACCGCCAACGAGTTCCGCCGCATCCAGGACCAGTACGGCCGCGGCGCCGTGGGCGGCATCACCTCCTCGCGCTGCACCAACGAGGAGACTTATCTCGTCCAGAAGCTGATCCGCCAGGGTTTCGGCAACAACAACGTCGACACCTGCGCCCGCGTCTGCCACTCGCCGACCGGCTACGGCCTCGGCCAGGCCTTC
>JBQCFU010000352.1:0-2850 GCA_051958775.1 Pseudolabrys sp. | reverse complement strand
GCTCGATGCGATCGAGAAGCTGACCGGTCAGAAGATCGCCTGGGCGAGCGAACCGGTTCGCGTCGGCGATGACGAAGGCGCCACCGGGCATGGCGGCCGCAACGGCAACCGCCGCCGCAGCGGCGGACGTGGTGGTCGGGGTCGCGAAGGCCGTGATCGCGAAAGCCACAACCGCGAAGGTCATAACCGCGAAGGTCATGGCGAACGCCGTCCGCGTCGCGAGCCCGCCGCAGCTCACGCCTCTTCAAATGACTCGGCCACTGTTTCGTCAAATGCTGCGTCGCACGCTCCGGCCAAGAACAAGCCGGCCCCGCGCGCGCAGAAGCATCATGACGAGCCAGCGGACATGTCGCATATGCCCGCCTTCCTGCTCCGGCCCATCCCCGCGCGCGCAAACTGAGCGTTCGCACCGCATTGCGATGATGATCCATAACCGGCGACAGATATAACCTGACGCCGGGTTCAGATTTAACTTCCCGTCAACGGCTGTGGAATAGCCTCTCCCCGGGGATAATCCTGGTTTTCACTGGGTTTCGGGGAGTCTTGCGCTCGTTACGCCGGGTGCGGGTAGTTGTTGATGGCCGACCGGTCCAACGAGCACGAACAAACGCTGCCGTTTGCCGAGATTGCGCTCGGGCAGATCAAGGCGCTCAAGCAGCCTGCGACCCCGCGCAATTATGAAATCTGGTACCTCTACGCCACCGGCTACAATCCGAGCCTGAACCAGCGCATCAACGAGACGCTGAAGGAGCAAGGCACGATCAGCACTGCCGAGCTCGAAGATATCTACGAAACCTATTTTGCCTCGACCCGCCTCACCGACCGGATCGATGCGGTCAACAGCAAGGTGATGGACGAGATCGACCAGGTGATGGCCATGGTCGATGCCGCGGTCGGCACCGCGTCGAGCTACAGCGAGAGCCTCGCCGATGTCAGCGAGCGGCTCGGCCAGTCCAAGGACCGCGAAAGTCTGCGGGCCATCGTCGAAATCCTCGTGCAGAGCGCACGCGAGATGGAAGCCTCCAACCTCAAGCTGGAGGAGCGGCTCAACGCCTCGAAGCAGGAAATCAACGAGCTTCAGTCGAGCCTTGAAACCGTCCGCACCGAGAGCCTGACCGATCCGCTGACCCAGCTCGCCAATCGCAAACTGTTCGACACGACGCTGCAGCGCGCGATCCTCGATGCGCACACCAAGAACGAGCCGTTGTCGCTGCTGCTCGCCGACATCGACCACTTCAAGTCGTTCAACGACAATTACGGCCACCTCACCGGCGACCAGGTGCTGCGCCTCGTGGCGATGTCGATGAAGCAGAACGTCAAGGGTCAGGACACGGCGGCCCGTTACGGCGGCGAGGAGTTCGCCGTGATCTTACCGAACACGGTGCTGCGCTCCGCGCTGACGGTCGGCGACCACATCCGGCGCGCAGTCATGACCAAGGAATTGATGAAGCGTTCGACCGGCGAACATCTCGGCCGGGTCACGGTCTCGATCGGGATCGCCACCCTGCACAAGAACGACACCATGCAGTCGCTGATCGAGCGGACCGATGCCTGCCTCTATGCCGCCAAGCGCCACGGCCGCAACCGCGTGATCTGCGAGACCGATCCGGAAGTCTCCGGAATCCAGCCAGCGGCATGACAGGCCGCCCGACGGCGCCCTGCCCTTCAGATTGAATTTTTTCGGGATCAGGCGAGCGCCTGCGGACTCGCCGGCGTGAGCTGAACCGATTCCCCGCAGCCGCAGGCCGAAGTCTGGTTCGGATTGTTGAACACGAACTGCGCCGACAGCTTGTCGACCTTGTAGTCCATCTCGGTCCCAAGCAGGAACAGGATCGCCTTGGGATCGACCAGGATCCTGACGCCCTTGTCCTCGACCACCTCGTCGGTCGGATTGACCGCGGTGGCGTATTCCATCGTGTATTCCATGCCGGCGCAGCCGCCGTTCTTGACGCCGACGCGCACGCCTTCGATCGGCCCGGTCGCCCGCGCCATCACGTCCTTGATGCGCGCCGCGGCGGCATCGGTCAGACGCATCACCTGCGGGCGGGGCCGCGCTGTGGCCATGGCTTCAGTCTCCCTCGCTGTTTCGAATGATAACAGCTTGAAACAAAAGGCTTTCCTTCAAAGCCACTGTGGGCGCTCCGGAGCGATTCCGCAACTCACCACATGTTGAGGATGTCGCGCGCCTCGTCCGACATCCGGCTCGGATCCCACGGCGGATCCCACACCACCTTGACGCCGACCTTGCCGACGCCGGCAACGCTCGCCACCGCATTCTCGACCATCACCGGCAGGTCCTGCGCCGCCGGACAATTCGGCGTCGTCAGCGTCATGTCGATGTTCACGGCACGGTCGTCGGCGATGTCGATCTTGTAGATCAGGCCGAGTTCATAGATATCGGCCGGAATTTCCGGGTCGTAGACGGTCTTCAGCGCCGTGACGACATCGTCGGTCATGCGCGTCAGTTCTGTCTCGGGCAGCGCCGATGCCGTGCTGTCGGCGGTTTTATCCTCGACTTGATCGGCAGCTTGCGGCGCGACGGTCTGATCCGTTTGCTGATTGTCGGTCATGGTGTCAGTCCTAACGCCGGACATGGCGCACACTTGTTCAAACTGGTCTCATTCAAAACTGTCAGCCGAAGAATTCCTGCGCCTTGCGCAGCGATGCGGCGAGCGCATCGACTTCGGCTTTGGTGTTGTACATCGCAAATGAGGCACGGCAAGTCGCCGTCAGGCCAAACCGGTTCAGCAGCGGCATGGTGCAATGGGTTCCCGCCCGCACCGCGACGCCGGACCGGTCGATCACGGTCGCGACATCGTGCGGATGCGCGCCCTTGAGTTCGAACGAGAC
>JBQCFU010000351.1:0-7561 GCA_051958775.1 Pseudolabrys sp. | reverse complement strand
GTGACGAACAAGGCGACCTGCGGATGCCGGTCGCGCGGCAGATAATCGGCGTAAGCGGCACGCACCACACCGAGCAAGAGCTTGTCGCGCACCGGCCGGCCGTTGACGAACAGATATTGTCCGAGCGCATTGGCGCGCGACAGCGTCGGCAGCGCGGCGAAACCTTCCACCATCGCACCGTGGATCGCGCCCTGCACGTTTACCGCGTTCGCACGAAACTCCGCGCCGAGAATGTCGGACAGCCGCGCCAATTGCCCGGGCCCGCCCGGCAGCGCCGCAGCCCACGTCACCGGCATGCGGTCTTCGCCGGCGAGCGTGAACGCGACGTCGGGACGGCTCATGGCGAGACGCCGCACCACCTCGCGCACCGCTTCGGCTTCGGTGCGGTCGGTCTTGAGGAATTTCAGCCGCGCCGGCGTTGCGTAAAAAAGATCATGCACTTCGACGCGCGTGCCCTGCGGCAGCGCCGCCGGCTTCGGCTCGGCCTTGTCGCCGGCATCGACAGTCAGCGCCCAGCCGTGCGGCTCACTCGCATGCCGCGTCGTGATGGTCAGCCGCGCCACCGAACCGATCGACGGCAGCGCCTCGCCGCGGAAACCGAGCGTGTGGATGGCCAAGAGGTCGTCGCCATCCAGCTTCGACGTGGCATGGCGCTCCACCGCCAGCGTGAGATCGTCGCGCGTCATGCCGGCGCCGTCATCGGTGATCCGGATCAGCCGGCGGCCGCCGCCCTCGGTCGCCACTTCGATGCGCCGCGCGCCGGCGTCGAGCGCGTTCTCCACCAGTTCCTTGTCGGCGCTGGCCGGACGCTCGACCACCTCGCCGGCGGCGATGCGGTTGACGATGGCTTCGGAGAGTTGGCGGACGGGCATCTTGTTCTTTCTTCACCTCGCCCCGCGTGCGGGGAGAGGTCGACTTTCGAGCGAAGCGAGAAAGGCGGGTGAGGGGCAGCTTAAATTTCCCCTCACCCGGCTCGGACCTTTGGTCCTCGCCACCCTCTCCCCGCAAGCGGGGCGAGGGTTACGGGCGATGATTCGGTTGCCTCACTGTAGCGCCGGCAGCCGCTGTGCTGCGAGCCGGCAAGCCTCCCTGCCCCCACTATCCTCGGCCCGGAAATGTCAGTCGAACGACACCTTGCCGCGCATGGATTTCACCGAGGAGCGGAGCTTCTTGCCTTCGACGCGGCGCTTCTGCGAGGCCTTGGTCGGCTTGGTGGCGCGGCGGATCTGCGGGCGCACCGCCGCCTCGCGGATCAAAGCGAGCAGGCGATCCTGTGCATCGGCTCGGTTGCGCTCCTGGGTCCGGTGCTGCTGGGCGATGATCACCAGCACGCCGTCCTTGGTCATCCGCTTGCCGGCAAGCCGCATCAGCCGGATCGCCACGTCGTTCGGCAGCGACGGCGATCGCCGCACGTCGAAGCGCAACTGCACCGCCGACGACACCTTGTTGACGTTCTGCCCGCCGGGGCCAGAGGAGCGCACGAAGCTCTCCTCCAGTTCGGCCTCATCAAGCGTGATATCGTCGGTGACGCGGATCATCGGCGCAATCTAGCGATGCGCCGTGATCTTGTCGCGGGGCGTGAGGCTTATTGCCCGGTCGCGGTCACGCCCGTCGGGCGGCCGGCGATGGTCACCAGCAGGCCCTGGCTCAGGAGCCGCTTCGACACGCGCTTCACATCATCGAGCGTCACCTGGTCGATCATGGCGTCGCGGCGGGTGATGTAGTCCATGCCGAGATCGTCGTTCTGGATCTGCAACAGCTGCGCCGCGATCTTGCTCGACGTGTCGAGGCCGAGCACATACGACCCCTTGAGGTAGGACTTGGCCTTGGCCAGTTCGTCCTCGGTCGGGCCACCCTCGGCCATTTTCTTCACTTCTTCGGTGATGATGTTCAGCGCATCGCCCGTGCGATCGGCGCGCACCTGCGTCGAGCCGATCAGCACCGCCGCGTGCTTGAACCAGGCGAGACTGGTGTTCACGCCGTAAGCGAGCCCGCGCTTCTCGCGCACCTCGCGGTAGAGCCGTGACGAGAACGAGCCGCCGCCGAGGATATGGTTGGCGACATAGGCCGCCATGAAGTCCTTGTCGTTGCGCGCAAGGCCGGGGCCGCCGAAGATCACCACCGCCTGCGGCACGTTCACATCGGTGACAAGCCGCTTGCCGAGCCCGCTGATCGTCACATCGGGCACCGGACGCAGATCGGCCTTCGCCGGCAGCGCGCCGAACACCTTGTCGATCATCTCACCGGCCGCCTTGGCGTCGATGTCGCCGACAATGGCGATCTTCAAGCCGTCACGCGAGAACACGCGCTTGGTGAAGCCGCGCAAATCATCGGCGGTGAGTTTCGGCACAGTCTCGAGCGTGCCTTTGCTCTCGCGGCCATACGGATGGCCGGGGAACGCCGTCTTCCACCATTGCAGTCCGGCGATGGTGTTCGGGTTGGTGCTCTCGCGCCGCAGGATCGCCATCACCTGCCCGCGCACGCGCTCCAGCGGCTCCGCATCGAAGCGCGGCTGATTGAGCGCAAGCCGCAACAGTTCCACAGCCTCGGCGCGGTTCTCGTTAAGCACGCGCAGCGAGCCGTAGGTGTAATCGCGGCTGATCGAGAAATTCATCTCGATGGCGCGGCTTTCCAGCCGCTCGTGGAAGGCACGGGAATCGAGTTCGCCCGCACCCTCGTCGAGCATGTTGGTCATCAGGCTGCCGGCGCCGGCCTTGTCGTCGGTGTCCTGCGACGAGCCGCCCTGGAACGAGAAGTTCATAGCCACCAGCGGCACGGCGGATTCCCGCACCAGCCACGCTTCAATGCCCGATGGGCTGACCACGCGCTCGATCGCCACCGCATGCGCGGCGACGGGCATCAGCGCGAGGAATGCGACAGCGACGAAGGCAGAGGCAAGACGCATGATCATGACTTCTTCTCCGCCGCGAGGGCGCTCGCATCCTTGACCAGATAACCGGTGACCGAGCGCGGCTGCGTGAGCCATTTGCGCGCCGCGTCCTGCACCTGCGTTGCGGTGACGGCACGGATTCGGTCCGGCCACGACTTCACGTCCTCGACCGTCGAGCCGGTGGTGAGAGACGCGCCGTACCAGCGCGCCAGCGACGCCTGATTGTCCTGGGCGTAGGCCGCATCGGCGATCAATCGCGTCTTCGAGCGTTCGATCTCTTCGGCAGTGACGCCCTTGTCGACGATGCCGGCGATCACGTCGTCGATCGCGGCTTCGAGCTTCGCCAATGTCACGCCGGGCCGCGGCGAGCCGCTGAAGCCGAACTTGTTCATGTCGAGCGCACTGGACTGGTACCAGGCACCGGCATTGGTCGCGAGGTTCTGCTCTTCCACCAGCGTGCGATAGAGCCGGCTGTTGGAGCCGGAGCCGAGGATGTGGGCCAGCACTTCCAGCGCCTCGGACTCACCTTTCGCCGCCGTCTTGAACGACGGCACGAGATAGTAGCGCTGCACGCTCGGCTGCTGCACACGCGCATCCGCGAGCGAGACCGTGCGTGGCGAGATCGGCGGCGGCTCCTGCGGACGCTGCCGCGGGCCGATGTCGCTGCGCTTCGGCACCTTGCCGTAGGTGTCCTCGGCAAGCTTGCGTACTTCGGCCGGTTCGATGTCGCCCGCGACCACGAGGATCGCGTTGTTCGGACCGTAAAAGCGCCGATAGAAACCGATCGCGTCGTCGCGAGTCAGTTTCTCCATCTCATGCCGCCAGCCGATCACCGGGTGATGGTAGGGCGAATTCAGGAACAGCGCCGCGTCCATCTGCTCCGACAATTGCGCCGCCGGATTGTTGCCGATGCGCTGGTTCTGTTCTTCGAGAATGACGTCCCGCTCCGGCAGCACGACCTCGTCGGTGAGAACGAGGCCGGTCATCCGGTCGGCTTCCATCGCCATCATGTCCTTGAGGTGCTGGCGCGCGACACGCTGGTAATAGCCGGTATAGTCTGACGAGGTGAACGCGTTTTCCTGGCCGCCGATCTCGGCGACCACCTGCGAGAAGCGCCCGGCCGGATTGGCCTTGGTGCCCTTGAACATCAAATGCTCAAGAAAGTGCGCGAGGCCGGATTTGCCTGGTGTCTCGTCGGCGGAGCCGACGCGGTACCACACCATATGCGTGACCACCGGGGCGCGATGATCGGGGATCACCACGACCTCAAGTCCGTTGGCCAGCGTGAAGTCGGTCACCGTCGCCGCGGCCAAAGCCGGATTTGCGGCCGGACCGGAGACAAGGGTCAGGGCAACGGCAAGCGCCGCGGCCGCCGGAGTGAAAAGGCGGACGATCCAGGTTGTCATCATGTGTCTCTGACGAGAGATAAGGTCGGGAACGTGGCGGCCCAAACTTGGTGACCCGCCGCCATCCGCGGCGGGCCCGTTAGCCCTGCGCGGTCAGCGCTGCAATTCCAGGACCTTGCCTTCGGCCTTGGGCAGGTTCTGGATGCCGGTGATGCCGTAAGGCTGCGTCGGTGATGGCGTCTGATAGCCCGCCGGCGGTTCGGTCAGGGCTTCACGCGGCGGCTCGCCGCGGAACACCGCCACGACCTGCTCGTTCTTGCTCTTGAACGCGTCCGTGAACAGGTTGCCCATATAGCCGAGCGCCGACGGCTTCGACGGCCGCTCGGACTCTTCCTTGGTGGTGATCTGTGACTCGTCGCGGCGCGTGGTCGCACGTCCGCTGCGCGCCATCTCGTCGGGACGCAGCGGCCGGCCGTCCTCCATCACGGAGTCGCCCTGCTGAAAACGGGCGCTGCGCTTGGCGGCTTTCTCGGCCTTCGCGCGCTTCACGTCCTGATCGACCGGCCAGTTGGCGGGGGCCGCGGCGCCGGCCGTGTCCGGCGCCGGCAGCGCGGTCAGGTTCGGCGGCACCACCAGCGGTGAGCGCTCGCGGTAATCGATGTTGTTGTCCTTGGCGCGAAGTCCCAGACCTTCCAGCACGTTGCGGAAAATCTTGTTGTCGAAGGCCTCGTCATCATCGTCGTCGGCCGCATGCGCCGCCATGGTCGGCAACAGGACTGCCAGAGCCGCGGCCGCCAGCAGCGTGGCCCGCAGGGAAAGGCGCCAAACCGGGAGTGTATCGCGCATCGGTTGTCCGTCCTCGCACTCAGAAACTACAGGAATCAGCCCGAAACCCGCTTAAAAGCTCATGGTTCGCATTTGAATCGGTCGCCCGGATTGTGCGTCCGATCAGGGCGCTTTTACGGCGCTTTGCCCGATCAGGGACTCATACAGGAGGGCGATGACCCCGGCAACGATCGCCACATCGGCAATATTAAACACGTACCAGTTGAATCGGCCGTTAACCGTATCGAGGTGGAGGAGGACGAACTCCACCACAGCCCCGTGGAGCATCCGGTCGATAGCGGTCCCGACCGCCCCGCCGATGATCAGGCCGATTCCGAGCGCAGACCAGCGGGTATCCACCCGCGCCAGCCAGACCCAGAGTGCCACCACCGCGGCGATTTTGAACGCCAGCAGCAGCCACATACCGGCGATGGTATCCTGTTGCAGCCAGCCATAGCTGATGCCCCGGTTCCACGTCAGGACGAAGTCCATGAACGGGGTTACCGCCCGCCGCCCCCGGTTTTCCAGGTCGAGGCCTTCCAGCACCCAGTATTTGCTCGCCTGATCGACCACGGTCGAGAGCACCGCGACAATCAGTCCGAACCACGACAGCGGACCGTAGAGCCAGGAACGGAGGGAACTCATTCCGCCGCCTTCCGCTCGGCATCCCACTCGGCAAGCGCCTTCGCGTCGCGCGGCGAGACGTCCGGATAGCGCGGATCACTGCCGACGCTCGGCAGGATCTTCCACGAGCGGGCGCATTTGCGACCCTGCGCTTCCTTCACCACCACCGCGACACCCTTTACCTCGGGAATGCGGAACGCATCCGCCGGCCCCTCACCTTCGATCAGCGTCGCCGCCGAGGTGATTGAGATTTCGGCGAGGTCGACATCGACCACCGCAGCGAACAGATCCGTATCGGCGATGCAGATCAGCGGATCAGCCTCGAGCGAGGAGCCGATCTTCTTGCCGGCACGCTCGATCTCGATGGCGCCGGTGACGACGCGGCGCACCTGCCGCACCTTGCGCCACTTCTCCGCGAGCGCGTCGTCGCGCCACTCGGTCGGCACCGGGTGGAACAGTTGCAGATGCACCGACGGCGCGTCGACGCCGAACCGCGACAGCCAAACCTCTTCGCAAGTAAAGCACAGCATCGGCGCGAGCCACGTCACCGTCGCCCGGAACAGATCGTCGAGCACGGTCAGACACGCCTTGCGCCGCGTCTCCGATATCGGATCGCAGTAGAGCGAATCCTTGCGCACGTCGAAATAGAACGCCGAGAGATCGGCGGTCATGAATGCCGACACCACCGCGAAGATGCGCTTGTAATCGAAATCGGCGTAAGCCTTGCGCACCGTCTGATCGATCTCGCTCAACCGATGCAGCATGTAGCGCTCGAGCTCGGGCATCTTCGCCAGCGGCACGCGATCATCGTCGTGGAAATGCGCGAGCGAACCGAGCATCCAGCGGAACGTGTTGCGGAGTTTCCGATACGTCTCGACCGTGGTCTTGAGGATTTCCGGTCCGATGCGCAGATCGTCGGCATAATCCGACGCGCACACCCACATGCGCAGGATGTCGGCGCCGGAATTCTTGATCACGTCCTGCGGCGCGGTGACATTGCCGAGCGACTTCGACATCTTGCGGCCGTGCTCGTCGAGCACGAAGCCATGCGTCAGCACCACATCATAGGGCGCGCGGCCGCGCGTGCCGCAGCTTTCCAGCAGCGACGAATGGAACCAGCCGCGATGCTGGTCCGACCCTTCGAGATACATCACCGTGTCGTCGCCGCCGTCCTTGATACGGCGGATGCCGGCGAGCGACGGGAAATGCACCGGATCTTCCAGCACAAAGGCGTGCGTGGAGCCGGAATCGAACCAGACGTCGAGAATGTCGTCGACCTTCTTCCAGCCTTCCGCCGCGCGCGCGCCGAGAAAGCGTTCGGATGCGCCGGCCGCGTACCAAGCGTCGGCGCCTTCTTCATCGAACGCTTTCGCGATGCGGGCATTGACCTCGGCATCCTGCAGGATGGTCGCGGTGCCGTCGGCATTTTCCTTGATGAACACAGCGATCGGCACGCCCCAGGCGCGCTGCCGCGAGATCACCCAGTCGGGACGGCCGGAAATCATGCCGTTGATGCGGTTCTCGCCCGCTGCCGGCACCCAGCGGGTTTCGGCGATGGCGTCGAGCGCGCGCTCGCGCAAGGTGCGATGGTCGTTGGACGACGGCTGCGACGGCGACAGGGAAAACTCCTTGTCCATCGCGATGAACCACTGCGGCGTATTGCGGAAGATCACCGGCTTCTTCGAACGCCAAGAATGCGGATACTGATGCTTCAGCCGTCCGCGCGCGATGATATTGCCGGCTTCCGCCAGCGCCTTGATGACCGCCTCGTTGGCGTCGCCCTTTTCGCCCTTGTCATTGATGACGCGCTTGCCCTCGAAGCCGGGCGCGGCCGTGGTCAACGCGCCGTTCTCGTCGACGGTGTACGGGATCGCAC
>JBQCFU010000350.1:0-3367 GCA_051958775.1 Pseudolabrys sp. | reverse complement strand
ATTCGAGCCGCTCGCCGGACGACGTCAGTTCGCCCTTCTCGCGATAGCGCTGGATCTCGGTCCAGATGTCGGTCGTGCGCTGTCGCAGATAAGGTGACGCGGTCCAAAGCCCCGCGGCAATCACCCCCGCCGCCACCACCGACAGCACCGCGATCCCGGGCCGGCGCATGCGGAACAACAACGCGAGCAGCAGCACCGGCGCGACCACAAGCGGCGTGCGCGCCGTTCCGGCAAAGACGATGTTGTGCAGGCACCAGCCGATAAAGAAAACGGCGCCGACGGCAAGCCAGCGCGATCCGCGCCGCCAGGCGAGCACGGCGAGATAGAGCAGGATGAAAATGCAGGCGACGAATTCGCCGCTCTGCGTCGAGTTGTTCTTGAACGGCGCCGGAAACGTGCCGATGTCGCGCCAGTACAGCACCGGCACGGCGTAGAACAATGTCGACAGAGCGAGAACCACCGCGCACGCGCCGAGATAGGTCCATAGCGCCAGCATGGCGCGGTCGGAGCGGCGGAACTGCAGCATCAGCAGCGGGATCGCGGCGAGCTTGAGGAACGAGTCGAGGCCTTTCCAGCGCTCGATCCATGTCACATCGGCCCACAGCATGCCCACGACGCCAAGCGCCACGAACAGCAGCGGCAGCCACAGCGCCGCATGCGCGCGCACCACGCCGCCATCGCCGCGCCGCAGGGTCGGGATCACGCCGATCAGCCACGCCACCGCAAGGATCGCCGTCGCCGACGTCGACAGCGGCACCGACGCGACAAGCGCCAGCGCCAGGCCATCGGCCACCAGGGCCTGCCGTGCCGCAAAGCGAGGGTGCGTCACCGCAAAGATCATCCGTCCGCCTGCAATGCCGAGAGGCCGCGCCGCGCACGGATCGCATCCGCGCCGATCACGGCATTGAGGCGCGTGTCGTTATCCGGCAGCGCGGCGCGATCGAATTCCTTGTGGTGGAGATGCAGCACGCCGGTGGCGAAGTTGCCGTCCTTGCGGGCGATGCCGGCCCGCAGCAGCCGCACCACGAGGTCGGAATCCTCGCGTCCCCAGCCCTGATAGTCGGCATCGAAGCCATCGACGCGGATCAGATCATCGCGCCAGATCGCGAGATTGCAGGAGCGTACGCCGGTCCAGCGATCCTTGCGCCACAGGCGCGCGGGGCCGAGCGGCAGCGTCAGCAATGCGGCAAGCCGGTTGATACCGCCGGTCAGCCGCGCACCGAGCCAGCGCAGCAGCGACCAACGTTCCACCGGCAACCGTTCGGCCAGTACCTTCCTGGTCATCGCATCGGACAGCAGCACGCGGTTGCCGGCGACGAAACAGCCCACCTCCGCCAGCGCGCGATGCTGCGCGACGAAGCCCGGCCGCACCAGACAATCCCCATCGAGAAAGATGACGTAGCGGCCCCGCGCCAGCAGCACCGCCCGGTTGCGGATTTCGGCGGCGCGAAAGCCGCGATCCTCGTGCCAGACATGTTCGAGCCTGAGCCCCACCCGGCCCTTCCAGGTCTCGACCAGCAGCGCGGTCGACGGCCGCGAGCCGTCGTCGGCAACAATCACCTCGAAATCCGGATCGGTCTGCCCGGCGAGCGAGCGCAGCACCGCGGCGAGCGCGTCGTCGCGGTTATAGGTCGTCACCACGATCGAGATCAGCTCGGCCACCGAAAACCCATCTCTCGCCGTCTCTGGCATCAGGCCCGTGCGGCGACCCGCCCCACATTTCGCGATTTGGCCTCTGGCTGCGATGCCTTTATCCGAGTTTTCCCGCCGCCACAAACGGTGCGGGAATTGTCCTAGGGAATGTGGAAACGGCAAGGTAGTTTGCCGCGACCTCACGGAACCGCCGACGATGCCAACCATCACCGCCTATATCATCGCCTATAACGAAGCCGAGAAGATCGACGCCGCGGTGTCGAGCGTGCTCTGGGCCGACGAGATCGTGGTGGCCGACTCCGGCAGCACCGACGGCACGGCGGAACGCGCCACCGCGCTCGGCGCACGGGTGGTGCAGATCCCGTTCCAGGGCTTCGGCGACTTGCGCAACAAGGCGATCGCGCAGTGCACCGGCGACTGGATCTTCAGCCTCGATTCGGACGAACGCTGCACCGCGCCGGTGCGCGACGAGATCCTCGCCCTGATCGCCGGCAACCCGCCGAGCGACGTCTACCGCGTGCCGCGACGCAGCTACATGATGGGCCGCTGGATCAAGGGCTCAGGCTGGTATCCGAACTTCCGCCAGCCGCAGCTCTTTAAAAACGGCGCGATGCGCTACACGCTCGAGCCCGTGCATGAGGGCTACGAGAACCTGAGCGGCAAGCCGATCGGCGTGCTGCGGAATGCGATCTGGCAGTTTCCGTTCCGTAATCTCGAGGAGGTCATCCACAAGATGAACCGCTACTCCTCGCTCGGCGTGCCGAAGATCGCGCACAAGAAAGTGTCGATGGCGAGCGCCTTCGGCCACGGCCTGTGGTCGTTCCTCAAGCACTACATCTTCAAGAAAGGCTTCGTCGACGGCTGGGCCGGCTTCGTCATCGCCTTCGGCAATTTCGAGGGAACGTTCTACCGCTACGCCAAACGCTACGAGCAGAACCAGAGCTGGCAGCCGCCGCAGAGCGAGCCGCTGCGGCGAGAGACAAAGTCCTAATTACCCTTCCGCATCGCGCGCAGCGCATTGCGGATGATGCGGAACGGCAGCGCCAGATAATATTTGCGCACGATCTCGAAGCGGTCGCCGGAGGCGATGCGCTGCGGCGCATCCTCGGGCACATACCAGCCGTTGTTCTCGTAGCGGCGGATGAGCCGATAGCCCATCGCCCGCACCGCGCGATGCTTGGCGAGATTTTCGACGTGGTCTTCGAGCAGGATCAGCCGTGGCCGCCAGCGCCGCACATCGAAGCCCGAAAGCACTTCAAGCTCATGGCCCTCGACGTCGATCGACAGGAAATCGAAACCCGGCTGCGCGCCGCCCTCGGCCAGCACGCGATCGAGCGTACGCACCGGCACGGCAATCGTGCCGTCCGGCACGGTACCCGGCGCCATCCGCTCGCGGTTGAGCGACGACAGTGGGCCAGCCACATGCAAGGTGAGCGTGTCGCCGTCATGCGCAGGATCGGAGCACGCCACCGCAAAGACTTTCGCGCGACGGTTCGCGCGCAACGCGTCCGCCAGATCCGGCTGCGGCTCGATCAGCAGGCCGGTCCAGCCCTTCTGCTCGAGATGATAAGTCTGCGATCGCGCATGCGGATCGTTGGCGCCGACCTCGACAAAGAAGCCGGGTTTGTCGCCGAAGAACTGACGGATCAGTTCCTGTTCCTGGTTGGGCGGAAAAGCGCGGGCCACGATCTGCTTTCGTTTATTTCGCGCTCTT
>JBQCFU010000349.1:0-5436 GCA_051958775.1 Pseudolabrys sp. | reverse complement strand
CCCGGCAGCAGGCCGAGCCCTTTCCCGAACTGCTTGCGCGCTTCAACACCATCCACGTCGCCACCGCCATTGCCTCGCTGGCGCTGCTGATCGGGATGCTGGTCTTTGCCCGGCAGGGCCTGGTGCCGCCGGAGACGCTGGTGCTCGCCGGCCTCGTGCTGACAGCGCTGCTGATCAACGCCGCGATCTGCGGCATCTTCTCCAACCCGGTCGACCGCTATCAGAGCCGCATCCTGTGGCTGGCACCGTTCGCTGTCATCATCGCGCTTGGCGCCCGTACGCAGCGACGCTGAATGAACTCGCGCAATTATGGTTGTTCCGGCGTCTCGATATGTTCGGGCCGGACCCCGACACCCACCACATAGGCTGGAATGACACGCAGCAGAGGAATCCATTGCAGCAGGCGCACCACGAAGGGCACGCGCATCGTTTTCCCCGACAACACGCTGGTAATGACCGAATTCTGGATCGCGACCTGCACCCGCTGGGTCGCCCGCGTCGGGAACGTCCGTCGTTGCTCTACCGCAGCGAGATCGGCATCGGTGACACGCCGCTCGCGCAACGGCCGCGCCAGGATATTGGCGGCGGCCACCGCATCCTGGATCGCGAGATTGATGCCGACCCCGCCGATCGGCGACATCGCGTGCGCCGCATCGCCAATACACAACAGGCCGGGCCGCCACCAGCGCCGCAACCGGTCGACGGCGACAGTGAGCAGCTTGACGTGATCCCAGTCCCCGATCTCACCGAGCCGGTCATGGACGAAGGGGGACATCGCGGCGACCCTGTCGCGAAACGCCGGCAATCCGTTGGCTTTCAACTGATCGATACTGCCCTTGGCGATCACGAAGGCGCATTGCCAGTAGTCGCCGCGATTGAGCATCACCATCATCTGGCCGGCCTCGATATGGCCGAAGGTTTCGTCCGGATCATCGGCATGCCGCGAGAGGCGAAACCACAGCACATCCATCGGCGCGCCAATGTCGTCGACCGCAAGCCCGGCCGCCTGGCGCAGCGTGGAATGCCGGCCATCGGCGGCGATCACCAAATCGGCATGGATCGTCAGGTCGCCGTCATCTGTCTTAACCCGAACACCTGTCACTTTGCCGTTGTCTTCGATCAATCCGATGGCCTCCGCCCGCATCCGCAAATCGAACGAGGGATAGCGCCGTGCAGTATCGGCGATGAAATCGAGGAAATCCCATTGCGGCATCAGCGCGACGAACTTGCAGCGGGTCGGCAGATGACGGAAATCGGCGATGGTCACCCGCTCCGGTCCGATCTGCCCGGTGAGCTTGGTGACGCGATTATGCGGGCGGCGCAGGAAATCGTCGAGCAATCCAAGCTCGGCCATCAATTCGAGTGTCGAGGGGTGGACCGTGTCGCCGCGAAAGTCCCGCAGGAAATCCGCGTGCTTTTCCAAAACGACCACCGGCACGCCGGCCCGGGCCAGCAGCAGTCCGAGCATCATCCCGGCAGGCCCGCCCCCGGCAATACAACAGCGGGTCGTCAGCGCCTGGGTCATACGGTTTACTCCGTCTTCAGCCCTCATTCCGCCGCATCGCCGATGCTATTCCAGCCTTGTTGATTTGTCCGGTCTCCTCCGCTCCAGTTTTGCCATGACGCCGAAGACGCTTTTCATTTTCTCCATCCTGCTCCTGTTAAATCCCGTTCTCGCGCAGGCTCAGGCGCCGCAGGCAACCGCACCCGCCACGGCCACGATCCAATGGGAGGTGCAGAACCGCTTCCGGCTGTTTCGCGCTGCCGAGGATTTCCAGCGTCATGTGACGGCGCTGCGCGCGGGTGGCGTGCTGCAGGCGGAGCGGCTGCTGGAGCGTGAAGCCGATGGGCGCGGCTGGGCGCGCACGACGGTCGACCGGCTTTGCGTCGATGCCGCGGGCCATCTGGTCGAGACCTGCACCCGCGACGGTGAGCGCGAATCTTATCTGAAGCCCGCCGACTATCCGGTCCGCATCACGTTCTCCGGCACCGTACCACCCGGCTCGACCTGCGCCTGGACGTTGCAAAACACCATCGACGCGAAACAGGAAGTGACGATCGGCTGCGAGGAAGAAATCACCACGCGGGTGCCGGCTGGTGTCGCGACCCATGTCGTCGTCGACGCCATTCCGAAAGACGGGCCGGTCCAACACGTTGAAACCGATATTCGCGTGCGCGATATGCTGATTGCGGGGCTCGGCGATTCCATCGCCGCCGGCGAAGGCAACCCGGACAAGCCGGTGGCGCTCAGCGAGGACGGCTTCTGCTTCCGTCGCTTTCTCGGCACCAGTAACAGCCAATATTACCGGCCGGGCCGCGCCGGATTCCGGGGCGATCGATCCTGCGAAGCGGCAACAGACAATTCCAGCAGCGCCGACGCCCGCGACTGGCAGCGCCATGGCGCACGCTGGATGAATGCCGCCTGCCACGCTTCGCTCTACGGCTATCAGATGCGCGCCGCATTGGCGCTCGCCGTGGAAAATCCGCAGATCGCCGTCACTTATGTGCCACTCGCGTGCAGCGGCGCGACCATCGCCGAGGGTCTGCTTGGCTCTCAGACCGCGCGCGAATGCCCGTTGCAAGGTTCGTGCGCCAGCAGCAGTCCCGCGCAAGTGCGGCAACTGGAAGGCATCGTCAAGCGCGCCGGTCGCAATGTCGATCTGATGTTCCTGACCATCGGCGCCAATGACATCAAATTCGCCGGCCTCGTCGGCAATGTCATCGTCGAAGACACCGCCGAACGGCAATTGTCGCGGCGCGGCGGTCTGGTCGTTACGCCGGACGAATCCGACGACATTCTGCGCAAATCCCTTCCCGCCTCGTTCGTGAAGTTACGGACGGCGCTCAAGCCCTTGGTCGGCGGCAATCTGCGGCGCGTCGTCTATGTCACCTACGGGCATCCGGCGCTGCAAGGCGCCAACAATGTCTGCAACAGCGGTCGAGACGGCTTCGACGTACACCCCGCGCTCGACGTCAAGCCGGACCGGCTGCAGCCGGTCGCCGAATTCGTCAGCCAGCGGTTTCTCCCTGCCATGCGCGCGCTCGCCACCTGCGGGGACGGCATCCTCTGCAACGACAAGGCGCTCGAAAGCATGAGCTTCGTCGACGGGCATCAGCAGGCTTTCGCCGATCACGGCTTCTGTGTTCGAGCTGACACCGATCCGGCGTTCGACCAGAAGTGCTTCTCGCAAAGCGGCGACAGCTTCGAGCAGGACCAGACCGTGGCCCCGGATGGTCCGCTCGCCTGCGACATGCGGCCCTCCGACTATCGCCCCTATGCCTCGCGCGCGCGCTGGGTGCGCACAGCGAACGACAGTTATTTCACGGCGATGACCTATCCGCAGGGGTTGCCGGCGCTGCTCAAACCACGCGACATCCACGACGCCATGTGGGGCATCGTCAGCGCGCTTTACGGCGGCGCGATCCATCCGACTGCCGAAGGCCACGCGGCCAGGGCCGACGCCGCCCTGCCGATGGCGCGCGCCGTGCTCGATCTACCGACGCCGCCGGACGTGACGGCAGCGCCGCTCGCGCCCCCGACAGCAGTGCCGCCTGCTGCGGTACCGCAATAACGATAACTCGACGGAGCAGGACATAACCTGCTCCCGTCGATTCCATTTCAGATCGCGTTCGCCGCGCTGATCGCCGCCTTCACCGACGCTGTGGCGATATCCTCGTCGATCCCGACACCAAAGACGGTCCGCCCGTCCGTCGTCCGGCACTCTAGATAGGCGACCGCCTGCGCATCGGCACCGCGCCGCAACGCATGCTCCTGGAAATCGACAACGTCGAGACCAAGTCCGAACGTGTCATTCAGCGCGGTCACCGCACCAGACAGCAGGCCGTTGCCGCGACCTGACACCGGCACCTCGCGGCCACCGTTGCGGATACGACCGACAAAGACGCGGTCCGTCTTGTTGCGTCCGCCGCGATGTTCCTCGAACCCTGCGAGCGCGAATGCGTCGCCACCATCGAGGTGATAGGCAGCGACGAATGCATCCCAGATCCGTGCCGCCGACATTTCCTTCGAACTCTCGTCGGCAAGCGCCTGCACCCGTCGGCTGAAATCCACCTGCAGGTTGCGCGGAAGCTTCAAACCCTTGTCCTGCTCCAGAACCCAGGCAACTCCGCCCTTGCCCGACTGGCTGTTGACGCGGATCACCGCCTCATAGCTGCCGCCGACGTCCGTTGGATCAAGCGGCAGATACGGCATCTCCCAGATGCCGTCATTGCGGATGTCGTGCGCCGCGAACCCTTTGCGGATCGCATCCTGATGCGAGCCGGAGAACGCGGTGAACACCAGTTCGCCGGCGTAGGGATGGCGTGGGTGCACCGGCAAGGCATTGCAGTGCTCGACGGTACGCACCACCGAACGCATGTCTTCGAACCGCAAGCCCGGATCGATGCCTTGCGTGTAGAGGTTCAGCGCCAGCGTCACCAGATCGACATTGCCGGTGCGTTCGCCGTTACCGAACAGACAGCCCTCGACACGGTTCGCCCCGGCCATCACCGCCAGTTCAGCGGCGGCGACGCCCGTGCCCCGGTCATTGTGCGGATGCACGCTGATGATCAGCGCGTCGCGCCGCGAGATGTTGCGGCAGAACCATTCGATCTGGTCGGCATAGACGTTCGGCGAGGCAACCTCGACCGTCGCGGGGAGATTGAGGATCACCGGATGCTCCGCCGTTGGCTGCCATACGTCGAGCACGCGTTCACAAATCTCGAGCGCAAAGTCCGGCTCGGTGAAGCAGAACGTCTCCGGCGAATATTGGAAAGTCCAGTGCGTCTGCGGCCGTTTGCGGCTTTCCGCCAGCAACGCCTGCGCCCCGGACACAGCGAGATCGGTCACGCCGTCGCGGTCCATCTTGAACACCACGCGGCGGAACAATGGTGCGGTGGCGTTGTAGAGATGCACGATCGCCTGTCGCGCGCCGTCGAGAGACTCAAACGTGCGCGCGATGAGATCGGCGCGCGACTGCGTCAGCACCTGCACGCTCACACCGGCGGGAATATGCTCGCCCTCGATCAGGCTGCGGACGAAATCGAATTCAGTCTGCGAGGCCGAGGGAAATCCGACTTCGATCTCCTTGAAGCCGATCTCGAGCAACATGCGGAAGAACCGCATCTTCTGCTCGACGGTCATCGGATCGGCCAGCGCCTGATTGCCGTCGCGCAAATCGGTCGAAAGCCAGCGCGGCGCTTGCACAATGCGGCGCGATGGCCACTGACGATCGCTCAACGCGACCGGCGAGACGAACGGACGATATTTCACTTCTGGATTGGTCAACATCTGCGGTTACCACTGCGTCTGAAGTATTCGGAATGAGCGAATACGGCAGAGTCACAGCCGCCGGGCTGCCGTCAGTCCCGACGGCTGCCAGTAAGTCGCAGAGTGGCGCACACAGACATGGCGCGCGGAAACACCGGAAACGAGAA
>JBQCFU010000348.1:0-3772 GCA_051958775.1 Pseudolabrys sp. | reverse complement strand
CTCGCATTCCTGATCGACGGCGAGGTCGATGAATCGGTCAAGCTCGCCGATCGCGTGTTGCAGGCGGACAAGAACGATCGCGTTGCCCGTCTCGTCATCGGCGTGCGGGCGATCAAGCAGAAGCAATATGCGGCGGCGCGGACGCATCTGACCCAGTCGGTGCGCGGTCCGATCACCGATCTCACCGCGACGCTCCTCAACGCCTGGTCCTATGCCGGCGCCGGCGACACCAAGAGCGCCATCAGCGCACTTGACCGGCTGGCGGGGCCAGAGTGGTACAGCATCTTCAAGGATCTGCACGCGGGCATGATCCTCGATGCCGCCGGCTCCAAGAAGGAGGCCGGCAAGCGGTTCGAGCGCGCCTATAAGGCTGACGGCTCGGCGCTACGCGTGGTCGAGGCTTATGGAAGCTGGCTGTCGCGCAACGGCTCGACCGACGAAGCGATGAAGGTCTTCGAGACCTTCGACAAGCTGTTGCCACGCCATCCGCTGATCGTGGCGGCGATGGACAAGCTCAAGAAGGGCGAGAAGCTGCCGCCCGTCGTCGGCAATGCACAGGCCGGTGCTGCTGAAGCACTGTACGGCCTCGGCGCGTCGCTCGGCCGCCGCGGCGGCGAAGATCTCGCCATCGTCTACCTGCAGCTTGCGCTGTTCCTGACGCCGCAGCATCCGCTGGCGCTGCTGTCGCTGGCTGATCTTTATGAGTCGCTGAAGAAGCCGGAGCTTGCCATCAAGGTCTATCAGCGCGTGCCGCAGGCATCCCCGCTGCACCGGAATGCTGCGATCCAGATGGCGACGAACCTCGATTCCGTCGACAAGCCGGAAGAGGCGAAGAAAGCGCTGATGGGATTGATCACGGAAAATCCCAAGGATCTGGAAGCGCTGGTCGCGCTGGGTAACATCCAGCGCAGCCGCAAGGAATTCGCGGCCTGCGCCGACACCTACGGCAAGGGGATTGAGCAGATCGCCAATCCGCAGAAGTCGAACTGGCTGATCTTCTATTTCCGCGGCATCTGCTACGAACGTTCGAAGCAGTGGCCGAAGGCGGAAGCCGATCTGAAGAAGGCGCTGGAGCTCTATCCCGAGCAGGCCAACGTCCTGAACTATCTCGGCTACTCGTGGGTCGATCAGGGCCTGAACCTCGACGAGGGCATGGCGATGATCAAGCGCGCCGTGCAGCAGCGTCCGGATGACGGCTACATCGTCGACTCGCTCGGCTGGGCCTATTATCGCATCGGCAATTTCGAGGAAGCGGTGAAGAACCTCGAGCGTGCCGTCGATCTCAAACCGGAAGATCCGACCATCAACGATCACCTTGGTGATGCCTATTGGCGCGTCGGCCGCGTGCTCGAAGCGAAATTCCAGTGGGCGCATGCGCGCGATCTCAAGCCTGAGCCGGAAGAACTGCCGAAGATCGAAGCGAAGATCGCCAACGGTCTGACTGAGGAAACCTCGTCGCAGGCGAAGGCGGTCGAGAAGCCGAAGAAGGATGGCGGCGGCTGATCGTCCGGTGAGCGCAACGCTGACCGAGTTAGCCCCGGCGACGATCAATCTGTCCCTGCGCGTCTTGCGACGCCGGGGTGACGGTTATCACGATCTCGACAGCCTCGTGGCGTTCGCCGATCTGGCGGACGCCGTTTGTTTTACTCCGAGCGATCATTTCAGTTTGCGCGTCAGCGGTCCCGGCGCTGACGATTGCGGTGACCTCTCCGCCAATCTGATCCTGCGCGCGGCCGAAGCCCTCGCCGCGAGGGTGCCTGGCCTCGCACGCGGGACGTTCGATCTCGACAAGCAATTGCCGGTGGCGGCCGGCCTCGGCGGCGGCTCGTCCGACGCCGCGGCGGCCTTGCGGTTATTGGCGCGCGCCAACGGGATCGCGGTCAATGATCCGCGGATCGTCGCGGCGGCCGAGAGCGTCGGCGCGGACGTGCCGGTCTGTCTCGACCCGGTCGCGCGGGTGATGCGCGGCATCGGCCACGACCTCGGTAGCTCGGCCGGCTTGCTGCCGCTGTCGGCTCTGCTGGTCAATCCCAGAGTCGCGGTGCCGACCGCTGCCGTGTTTCGTGCGCTCGTGCTGCCGGCTGATGGGCATCCGGCGCCGCCAAATCCGCCGGCAGCATCGGCCGGGCTGCTCGACTGGCTGCGGGCGCAGGGCAACGATCTCGAAACACCGGCACGGACGGTCGCGCCGGTGATCGGCAGCGTGCTCGACGCATTGCGGGCATTGCCGGGCGCCGATCTGGCGCGCATGTCCGGCTCGGGCGCGACCTGCTTTGCGCTGTTCCCCAGCATCGCGTCGGCCAAAGCGGCAGAAGCCGCTCTATCCGCCGCGCAGCCGCATTGGTGGGTGAGGGCGACGACGCTGCGCTGAGAGACTTGATCCTCAGTGCGTGCGCGAGATGCAGAAGTCGACGGTTTCTTCCAAAGCGAGTTTCATCTCGCAGGCCGGGATCAGCGCCAGCGCATCCTTGGCCATATTGCCGTAGTGATGTGCACGGCCGATCGTATCCTCGATCGCGCGATGACGGGTCATCAGCGCGATGGCGTGGTCGAGATCGCCGTCCTTGATCTCGCCCTGGGTGAGCGTCCGGTTCCAGAACTCCCGGTCGCTCTCCGAGCCGCGGCGGAATGACAGCAGCACCGGCAGCGTGATCTTGCCCTCGCGGAAGTCGTCGCCGACATTCTTGCCAAGCTTCTGCGCCTTGCCGGAATAATCCAGCGCATCGTCGATGAGCTGGAAGGCGATGCCGAGATTGACGCCGTAGGAGCGGCAGGCGGTCTGTTCCGGTTTCGGCCGGTTGGCGAGCACGGGGCCGACCTCGCAGGCGGCGCCGAACAGTTCCGCGGTCTTGGCGCGGATCACGGCGAGATATTCGTCTTCGGTGGTGGCGGTGTTCTTGGCCGCGGCAAGCTGCATCACTTCGCCTTCGGCGATCACGGCGGCCGCGGTCGACAGGATGTCCAGCGCGCGCAGACTGCCGACCTCAACCATCATCTTGAACGCCTGGCCGAGCAGGAAATCGCCCACGAGCACGCTGGCCTCGTTGCCCCAGACCATCCGTGCGGCGAGCTTGCCGCGGCGCATTTCGCTTTCGTCGACCACGTCGTCGTGCAGCAGAGTGGCGGTGTGCATGAACTCCACGGCGGCGGCGAGTTTCACATGGCCGTCGCCGGTCGCGCCGGTAAGCTGCGCCATCGCCAGCGTCAGCATCGGCCGCAGCCGTTTGCCGCCCGATGAAATCAGGTGGTTGGCCACTTCCGGTATCATCGTGACCTCGGAGCCCGTCCGCGACAGGATGGTCGTATTGACCCGTTCCATGTCAGGGGCGACCAGATCGACCAGACGGTTGATCGAGGCCTGCTGCTGGCTTTCAAATGGAACGATAACGGCCAAAACGGTTCTCCGGATCAAAGGACGCGCGAGCATAGAAACGCTATGCTGGCGCGGCAAGCCCGCGACGCAACCTGGTCGACGGGAAAGCGTTGGCATTTTCGACCTCCGGCACAATGCCGCAGGCGATCGGCAGGAGAACGGTTTTGGCGGACAGGCGGGAAGCGATCGCGGGGCTCCGCAACAACGATCTCGGCAGCTACCGCATTGCCGTTCTCGTGCCCTGTTACAACGAAGAGGTCGCCATCGCCAAGGTGGTGGCGGATTTCCGCTCGGCGCTGCCCGAGGCCTCGGTCTTCGTTTATGACAACAATTCGAGCGATGGGACGATGGCGGCGGCGCGCGCCGCGGGCGCCAGCGTCCATCACGAGGAACATCAGG
>JBQCFU010000347.1:0-3944 GCA_051958775.1 Pseudolabrys sp. | reverse complement strand
ATTCAGATCGGCGTCGTCGAGAATTTCGCCGCGGAGCAGACATTCCAGGTGTTCGAGAAAAGCGACGCCACCTTCGTCACCATGAGCCCCTACCGGCTCGGCGATCATCCGAATATTTCGGCCGGCATCGCCATGGTGACGTCGGCGCCGGAAGCCGTCCGCATGTTCAAGGACAGCATCGTCGAGCAGTGGGACCGCGCGCAGAAAGGCGAGGCCGGCGCCCGCATGCTCGAAGCGCTGCTGGCGCGAACGCCGCTTTAAAGCCATCACGACAGGTGTTCGCCCAACGGCGTAACCCTTCGAGGCTCGCCGCAATGCGGCTCGCGCCTCAGGGTGACGGCTTCATGTGCCGCCGCTCGATGAGCGCGCCGCCACCAATCCACGCGCGATCGCGATCGCCTGCTCGACCGTCTCGGCCGCGCTCACCCGCTTGCCGCCGATGCCGGAAAAATAGCGGCGGCTGTCTTCGCTGTCGTTCAGCAGGATCACCGGCTTCTTCGACTTCAGCGCCAGCGCGATCTCCGATGCCGTGCCCGCACCGCCGACGCCGCAGGCGATCACCACATCGCTCGACAGGACGTTGATGGCGTTGCGCGCGCTGCCCATGCCGGTGACGATCGCCACGTCCACCGCATCCGACAGATGACTGGTGTCGGCTGTCGGCAGCACGCCGATGGTGAGCCCGCCGGCCGCGTGCGCGCCCTGATTGACCGCATCCATGATGCCGGCATCGCGGCCGCCGCTCAGCAGCACCCAACCTTCGCGCGCGACCGCCGCGCCCAGGTCACGAGCCATGGCGATGTCCTGCGGACGCGCCGCATCACCCGCCCCCATCACCCCGATCACAGGACGACGTGCCATTGAACCCTCCTTTTTCCAGCAATGCGCCGTGGCTAGCGGATGCCGCCGGGCGCGACCAATCAATTCCGGGCGTGATCCACAGCCGCGCCGGCCGTGTTTCAGGCATCTAGCGGTGGAACGTAAACCCACGCTCTTCCCTCGCCGGTCACGACAAGCCAAAGTGCGGGCGATATTTTTTTGCCTTTGCGTCTGGAGCGAACGATGCGTGCTGTTGCCCTGCTCGCCGGCCCCGTGTTGGCTGGTCTTGCCCTTTTGTCCTCGCCTGCCACCGCGCAGGAGTTTCCCACGCGCACGGTCTCGCTCGTGTCGCCCTATCAGGCCGGCGGCACCAGCGACATTATCGCCCGCTCGCTGGCGCAGAAGCTCTCTGAAATCTGGGGCAAGAGCGTGATCGTCGAGAACCGCCCCGGCGCCAATGGCGGCATCGGCGTCACCGCCGTGACCCACGCCGCGCCGGACGGCCACACGCTGCTCACCGTCGCGTCGAGCGCGCTGACGCTCAACCCGACCTTCTATTCCAATCTGCCCTACAACGTCGCCACCGATCTCGCGCCGATCACCCGCACTGGCGTCGTCACCAATGTGCTGGTGGTGAACCCCGACGTGCCGGCCAAGACCGTGCAGGAGCTGATCGCGCTCGCCAAGAAAGAGCCGGGCAAGCTCAGCTACGCGTCGCAGGGCGTCGGCTCCAACGGCCAGGTGACCGGCGAACTGTTCAAGCAGCGCACCGGCGTCGACCTGTTGCATGTGCCTTACAAGGGCAGCGCGCCCGCGGTGCAGGATCTCCTGTCCGGCAATGTGCAGGTGATGTTCGACAATCTGCCTTCGGTGCTGTCGCTGGTGCGCGCCGGCAAGCTGCGCGCGCTCGCCGTCACCACCGCGCAGCGCGCGCCGCAACTTCCCGATGTGCCGACGCTCGCGGAATCCGGCCTCAAGGATTTCGACACCAGCGCCTGGTTCGCAGTGCTCGCGCCGGCCAAAACCCCGCCGGAGGTGCGCGCGCGGATCGAGAAGGCGATCATCACCGCGCTCACCGATGCGGACACCCGCAAGAAACTGAGCGACGCCGGTGTCGATGTCGCCGCCGACGGCACCGACGTGCTGCAGAAGCGCATCACGGACGAAACCGCCATGTGGCGCGAGGTCATCACCAAGGCCGACATCAAGGTGAAGTGAGCCTAGCGCTCGCTAATCGCAGACGAACCGCGCACTGTTGTGCGCGGCTTCGATCGACGTCAGCGTGGTGCGCAGCCGTGTCAGGATGAACTCGAGATCGTCCGGCGCGGCGCCATCGCGTTCCGTCGCAATGGCGTCGAGCAGCGCCGGAAGGCTGTAGCGATCCGGCCCGCGCTTGGCGACTTTGTCGATATAGGCTTCGATGTTCGGCAGCTTCGCCTTGCGCGCATCGCCGATGACGAACTCGACGATGTCGAGTTCGAAATCCGACGCCTGCAGCATCATCCCGCCGAACCCGCACGCGGCGCAGCCCTGCGCGCCGATATGCTGCGAGCCGATCCGCTGCCACAGTTCGGCCAACTCGCGCGCCGCGTCTCCGCGCTGCGTCTGACCTGCTGCTGCGATCGGTTCGCTCACATCCATCAACCCGCGATCACCTCGAACGCCTCGCCCGGCGAGCCGCCCTGACGCAGGCGCTTGCGCAGGGATTCGGTCGCCTCGCGATCGAGCGCGCCATCCGCCGACACGACCACGCCGTAGTCCTGATGCGCGGCCTCCGGTGACACATAACCCTCGCGCACGTCATGCGCCACCTGTTCCGGATCGCGCTCCAGCGGCGAGCCGAAACCGCCGCCGCCGCCCGACTGCATCAGATAGGCGTCGCCCTGCCGCAATCGCACGCCGAAGATCTTGGCGTTGGGCATATCCTGATCCCACACGCCGTTGCGGCGGATGCCGATGCTGTTGCCCGCGGCTTCCTTGCCGCCGTGCAGGCCCCACGGCTTGCAATGCACGCGATCGATGCGCGTCGTCACCGCGAACGGCGACAGCGCCTGCACCACCATCTCCGCGCCGAGCCCGCCGCGATGCTTGCCGGCACCGGCGGAATCCGGCCGCAGCGAATAGCGCTCCACCAGCACCGGATATTTCGATTCGAGCTGCTCCGACGGACTGTTGTGGGTGTCGCCGTCATTCATACAGACGGTGGCGGAGACACCGTCTTCCGCGCGCGTGCCGCCCCAGCCGCCGCCGAGCGGGCCGATGCCGACGATGAACAGCCGGCCGTCGGTCGGCGAGATGCCGTGAATGTTCGGGAACACGAGGTCGGCGTGATGCCCGGCGATCACCCGGTCCGGGATCGCATTGGCCAGCGCCTTGAAGATCGTATCGATGACGGTCATCGGGAACGTCATCCACACCCGCATCGGGAACGGCCGCTCGGCGCTGATGACGCGCCCCATCGGCATGATCACCTTGAGCGGCCGGAAGCTGCCGTCGTTCACCGGATAGTCGGTCGGCGTGGTCAGGCACTTATAGGCCACCTGCGCGCAGGCGATGCCGGTGGTGATGCCGGAATTGTAGAAGCCCCGCACCTGCTTGCTGACGTCCGAGAGATCGATGGTCATCTCGTCGCCGCGTTTCTCGACCCGCACCTTGATCGGGATGCGCTGACCGATGTCGACGCCGTCGTCGTCCATATAGGACTCGGCCTCGTAGACCCCGTCCGGAATATTGCGGGTGTTGGCCCGCGCGATCGCCTCGGACTGGTCCATGATGACCGCGACCGAGCCGAGCACCGCGTCCTTGCCGTAGCGCCGCACCAGTTCGCCGAACCGCCGCTCGCCGGTCGTCACCGCGGTGATCTGCGCACGCAGATCGCCGAGCGCGCGCTCCGGCAGCCGCACATTCATGGCGATGATGTCGACCAGATCCTGATTGACCACGCCGGCCTTCTGGTACTTCACGATCGGAATCTGGATGCCTTCGGAGAAGATATCCGTCGTCACCTGCCCGAGCGTGCCGCCGACATCGAGCCAGTGCGCCATGCAGCACGAGAACGCGATGATCTCGCCCTCATGATAGATCGGCTGCGTGAAGGTGAAATGGTTGAGATGCGAGCCGGTGAT
>JBQCFU010000346.1:0-2679 GCA_051958775.1 Pseudolabrys sp. | reverse complement strand
CCGATGTCGGGCCACTTCGCGACGCTGCTGCGTGGCACCGTTGAAGCATTCCTGCCCAACCACGAGGTCTACATCACCGACTGGGCCGATGCGCGCATGGTGCCGGTTTCTGCCGGTGCATTCGACCTCGATACTTACATCGACTACGTGATCGCGATGCTGCATGCGCTCGGCGGCGACGTGCATGTGGTCGGTGTGTGTCAGCCGTCAGTGCCGGTGCTTGCTGCCGTGGCGCTGATGGAAGCGGACAAGGACCCGAACGTCCCCAATTCGATGATGCTGATGGGCGGGCCGATCGACACGCGGCGCAATCCGACCGCGGTCAACAATCTGGCGCAGGAGCGCGGCCTCGACTGGTTCCGCACCCATGTGATCACCAAGGTGCCGTTCCCGCATCCTGGCTTCATGCGCGATGTCTATCCGGGCTTTCTGCAGTTGCACGGATTCATGAGCATGAATCTCGATCGGCATCTCGATGCGCACTACAACCTGTTCCAGCATCTGGTGAAGGGCGACGGCGATTCCGCACAGAAGCATCGCGAGTTCTACGATGAATATCTCGCGGTGATGGATCTCACCGCGGAGTTCTATCTCCAGACGGTCGATACCGTGTTCATCGAGCACGCCCTGCCGAAGGGCGAGATGCGGCATCGTGGCCGTCTCATCGATCCGTCGCAGATCACCCGCGTTGCGCTGATGACCATCGAGGGTGAGAACGACGATATTTCCGGTCTGGGTCAGACCCAGGCGGCGCACGATCTGTGTCCGAACATCCCGGCGGTCAAGAAAGTGCATTACATGCAGCCGAATGTCGGCCACTACGGCGTGTTCAACGGCTCGCGGTTCCGCGCCGAGATTGCGCCGCGCATGTCGGATTTCATGCTGTCGAATGGTCGGGCGAAGTCGCGCAAATCGGATTCATCTGCTTCTGCGGCTTGAGCCGGGCTTGAGCGCGTTTTGGGGCGATGGCAGGGTGACGCCGCCATCTGCCGGATGATTCGATGCCGAATCTTGCTTTCCTTCTTCGCCGGCCGTCGCGCGAGCCGCAAAATATTGACGTGACGCTCGACAATGCGACGTTTCCGGTGCGACTGCGGCGCAATCGGCAGGCGCGGCGCTATACATTGCGGATTCAGACGGCGACCCGCGAGGTGGTGCTGACCATGCCGCAACGGGGTAGCGTCGCCGATGCACGCGCCTTTGCGCAGCAGCATGCGGCCTGGATTGCAACGCGGCTGCATCGTCTTCCCGATCGAATCGTATTTGCGCCGGACGCGCGCGTGCCGTTGCGTGGCATCCCACATCGCATCGTGCATCGGCCAGCTCGGCGTGGTGTTGCTTTCGTCGAGGCTGGCGCAAGCGGCGAGCCCGAACTTCATGTGCCGGGGCAGGAGCCGCATATTGGCCGGCGCGTGCGCGATTTCCTGAAGAAGGAGGCGACACGGGATCTCGATGCCGCCAGCCATCGTTATGCGGCGTTGCTCAACGTAGCGATCAGCCGCATCTCGCTGCGCGACCAGTCGAGCCGCTGGGGTTCATGCTCCAGCACCGGGCGCTTGTGCTATTCGTGGCGGCTGATCATGGCGCCGCCGTTCGTGCTCGACTATCTCGCCGCGCATGAAGTGGCGCATCTGGTCGAGCTCAATCATTCGCCGCGCTTCTGGTCGACGGTGCGGCGCATCTGCCCGGATGCGGATCGTGCCAAGACCTGGCTCGACACCCAGGGCGCGCAGCTGCATCGCTACGACGCGCCGGAACACTGATCCCGTGAGCAGTATCAGTCCTCTCGCGATGACGCTGATCCTCGGTCTTCTGAGCGGCATCGGACCGTTCTCGACCGACCTCTATCTTGCGTCGATGCCCGATATCGGCGCGAGCTTGCACGCCACGCCGGCGCAAGTGCAGTTGACGATCTCGTTCTATCTGATCGGCTTTGCGCTCGGGCAGATCATCTATGGGCCTGTTTCCGATCGCTATGGCCGCAAGCCGGTTCTGTTGACTGCAGTGATCATCTACGGCGTTGCTTCCGTGTCGTGTGTTCTTGCGACCTCAATTGAGATGCTGATCATCTCCCGGTTCGTGCAGGCGATCGGCGGTTGCGGTGCCATCGTGTTGCCGCGTGCGATCGTGCGGGATCTCTACAGCGGCGCGCGTGCCGGTCGTGAAATGGCGGTAATCGCCATGGTCATGGGTCTTGCGCCATTGCTGGGTCCGATCCTCGGTGGCGTGCTGCAGACCTGGTTCGGCTGGCGCTCCAATTTTGTCGTCATGGCCGTGGTTGGGATCGAGGCACTGGCTTTGGTCTGGTGGTATCTGCCGGAAACGCTGAAGACCGGTCTCGGCGAGATGGTGACGCCGGCTTCGATTTTACGATCCTACCGGATCGTGCTGAGCGAGCCGTCCTTCATCGCGCATTTGCTGCTGGCGGCGTTGTCTTATGCCGGGCTGTTTGCCTGGATTTCCGGTGCGGCCTTTGTTTTGCAGGATATCTATCGTCTAACGCCGCTGGACTTCGCCGTTGCTTTCACAGTGGCATCGGCTTTCTTTCTGGCCGGCACCTCGACCGCTGCAAAGATGGTGATGCGTTTCGGCGTCGGTACGATCATCGGCGCCGGCTGCGTGCTGTTGGCCGCGGGTGGTGTGACGATGGTTGCCGTACTCGCGCTGCGGATTGATCAT
>JBQCFU010000345.1:0-2987 GCA_051958775.1 Pseudolabrys sp. | reverse complement strand
TGTCGCGCGCGAAGACGCCGCGTCTGGTGCTGGATTTGTAAAAGACGACAGGAGGCAGCGATGGACCGTTATCGTGGCAATGCGGACGCCGTCAAAGGGCTTATCCGCGACACCGAGGTGCATCGCGATGTCTATATCGACGACGAGGTGTTCCAGCTCGAGATGGAGCACCTGTTCGCCAACACCTGGGTTTATGTCGGGCATGACAGCCAGGTCGCCAATCCCGGCGATTATTTCGGCACCACCATCGGTGCGCAGCCGGTGCTGATGGTGCGTCACACCGACAACACCGTGAAGGTGCTCTACAACCGCTGTCCGCACAAGGGCACGCGCATCACCACCGAGACCTGCGGCAACACCGGCAAGTTCTTCCGTTGCCCGTATCACGCCTGGAGTTTCAAGACCGACGGCTCGCTGCTGGCGATCCCGCTGAAGAAGGGCTACGAGAACACGGGCTTCGAGGGAAGTCATGCCGCCAAGGGCATGTCGCCGGTGAAGCACGTGCACAATTATCGCGGCTTCGTGTTCGCCAAGCTGAACGACGGTGGCCCGAGCTTCGAGGAATTCTTCGGCGACAGCCTGTCGAGCTTCGACAACATGGTCGACCGCTCGCCGGTCGGCAAACTCCAGGTCGCCGGCGGTGTGCTGCGCTACATGCACAACTGCAACTGGAAGATGCTGGTCGAGAACCAGACCGACACCTGCCATCCGATGGTGGCGCACGAGTCGTCGGCAGGCACGGCGATCAACGTGTTCAACAAGGCGCCGCCCGGCACCAAGAAGCCAATGGCGGTGGAGATCTATGCGCCGTTCATGGCGCCGTATGAATTCTTCGAGAACATGGGCATCCGCGTCTGGCCGAACGGACACGGCCACACCGGCGTGCATCATTCGATCCACTCGGACTATTCCGCCATTCCCGGCTATTTCGAGAAGATGGTCGCCGCCTACGGCGAAGAGCGCGCCAAGACGATCCTCGGCGAGAACCGGCACAACACCGTCTATTTCCCCAATCTGATGATCAAGGGGCCGATCCAGCTCATTCGTTTGTTCAAGCCGCTCGCGGCAAACAAGACGCTGGTGGAATCCTGGACGTTCAAGCTGGTGGACGCGCCCGACATGCTGCTCGAGCGCACCTTGATGTACAACCGGCTGATCAATGCGCCGACCTCGGTGGTCGGTCATGACGATCTCGAAATGTACGAGCGCGCGCAGGAGGGTCTGCACGTCGACGCCAATCAATGGGTCAATGTGCAGCGGCTCTACGATGCGGCCGAGCCGCCGGATGCGACCGCGGAAACCAACGGCACGACCGAATGGCAGATGCGCAATCAGTTTCGTGCCTGGTCGAAATTCATGACCATGTCGATGTGAGGGATGGCCGTGACAGCGCCCACTGACCAGCACTTGATCGATTTCGTCCAGCGCGAGGCGCGGCTGATCGATCAGCATCGTTTCGAGGAGTGGCTCGATCTGTTCACCGACGAAGGCATCTACTGGATGCCGCTCGAATGGGGCCAGACCGACCCGAAGCTGACGACCTCGCTGATGTACGAGGACAAGCTGCTGCTGACGATCCGCGTCGAGCGGCTGAAAGGCAACCGCACCTTCTCGCAAAAGCCGAAGAGCCGGTGTCATCATCTGCTGCAGACGTCGCAGATCGATCGCCGCGATGAGGCCAACAACGAATATGTCACCTGGACGCCGATGCATTATGTCGAGACGCGGTTCGACGAGCAGCAGCTCTACGCCGCCTGGGTGACGCATACGCTGACGGTGAAAGACGGCGCGCTGCGCATCAAGCTCAAGCGCGTCGACCTGGTGAACTGCGACGCCGCGTTCGGCAATATCCAGCTCTTCATGTGATCGGCATGCAGCTTCCGGCTGACGGACCGCAAAGCGTCTATGAGCTGTTCAGCCGGCAGGCGGCGCGGTTTCCGCGGCGCGCGTTTCTGTGCGTGCTGCCGGAGACGGGGGCGGCTTACGGCATCGCGAGCGGCGAATTGTCTTATGGCGACGCGCAGACTGCCGTCGAAACGCTGCGCGCGGCTTACGCCGGTGCCGGCTATCGCGCCGGGCAGCGCGTGGCGATGCTGCTGGAAAATCGCCCGGCTTATTTCCTGCACTGGTTCGCGCTGAACGCGCTCGGCGTGTCGGTGGTGCCGCTCAATCCGGATATGCGCGCGGCCGAGCTGGAATATGTGCTCGGTCACTCCGATGCCGTGGCCGTGGTGGCGATTGCCGCGCGGCATGCCGGTCTGCGCGCGGCGGCGCAGGCGATCGGCCGCGCGATCCCGGTGTTTGGTCCCGACGAAGCGCCGCAGCCGCCACTGGTAGGCGAGGTGGGCACGCCGGACACGGGCCGCGACGCCGAATGCGCGCTGCTTTACACGTCGGGCACCACCGGCAAGCCGAAGGGCTGCGTGCTGCCGAACGAATATTTCCTCTATGCCGGCCATTGGTACGCGACGACCGGCGGACTGATCGCTTTCCGTGATGACGGCGAGCGGATGCTGACGCCGCTGCCGGTGTTTCACATGAACGCCATGGCCTATTCGGCGATGGCGATGCTCACGGTTGGCGGTTGCCTGATCTCGCTCGACCGTTTCCATCCGAAGACCTGGTGGCAGAGCGTCCGCGACAGTCGCGCCAGCATCGTCCACTATCTCGGCGTGATGCCGCCGATGCTGATGGGCGCCCCGGAGAGCAAAGAGGATGGCGCACGTTCCGTGCGCTTCGGTTTCGGCGCCGGCGTCGACCGCGCGCTGCATACGCCGTTCGAGCAGCGCTTCGGCTTTCCGCTGATCGAAGCCTGGGCCATGACCGAAACCGGCGCGGGCGCCGTGGTGGTCGCGGCGCAGGAGCCGCGCCATGTGGGTACGAGTTGTTTCGGCCGGCCCGGCCCCGAACTCGAAACGCGCATTGTCGATGAAGCCGGCGCGGACGTGCCGCAGGGTGAGCCGGGCGAGCTGCTGGTGCGCCATGCG
>JBQCFU010000344.1:0-7067 GCA_051958775.1 Pseudolabrys sp. | reverse complement strand
CTTTCCTGCTGCGATGTGTCGAGTTCGGACGCGGTGCCGGCATTGAGCCGCTGGCGGATGAGATCGAGCACGCGCTGCGCACTGGTGATGTTGCGGTGTGCGACTGCGAGGCGATCCTGTGCCGCCAGCACCTGGAAGTAGGCATTGGCCGCTGCCGCCATGGTGGTGAGCGTGACCACGTCGCGGTCGAAGCGGCTCGCGACCGCGCCTTCCTCGGCGGAGCGGACCGCGGCGCGGTTCTTGCCCCAGAAATCGATCTCGTAGCTGCCGCTGAGCGAGGCGGAATAGACGCCCCGCTCGGACCCGCCGCCGATGCCGGTGCCGGTCGATTGCGACGACCGCGACCGCGTGCCGCTGCCGTCGAGGCTGATGGTCGGCAGCAGCGCCGCGCCGGCGACGCGCGCCTGTGCGTCTGCCTGCACGATCCGGGCAATCGCCGCCGCGATGTCGAGATTGGCCTCGCGCGCCTCCTCGATGATCTGCGTCAGTTCGCGCGAGCGGAAGCTGCGCCACCAGTCGAGCTTCGGCCGCGCCGATTCGGCCACCGCCGGATTGCGCGGGCCGGCGCGATAATGCGTCGGAATGTCGAGGGCCGGATCGGGCTTGTCGGTCAGCAGGCAACCGCCCAGCGGCAGGGCGAGAGCAACGGAGCCGGCGGTCAGCAGCCGGCGGCGAATCGATCGATTTTTCAACACAGAACCCAACCCGCGACGCTAAAAGGACTTTCGCACAAGACTTCGCCGTACCCTGGCCGCCCCTTTTGGCCGCACCCCTTATTCGGTGGATGGCTAGCGCGTATTGGAGCGCCAGTCGGCGAGCTTGTTGCGACCGACCGTCGACATCCGCGAGGCCGCGGTCAAGACCACCCCGTGCAATACCTGGTAAAAACTCTCCCGTGCGGCGCGGCTTTCCGCCTGGGCGGTCCGCATCGCCGCCGCATCGAACGGTTCCGTCCGTAACGCGGCGCGAATCTTGTCCTGTTTCGCATGGATGGTGTCGCGTGCCGCCTCGACCGCGTCATGCTGGCGCGCATATTCGGCGCGCAGCAGGTCGCCGTCGGCCGTCGGCAGTCTCGCCGCGATGCGCTCGATCTTCGAGAGGTCGTTGCGCTGGTCGGTGGCCTGAGTCGTATCGAGCAGGTAGCGCACGCCCACCGCGCCGGCGATGCCGACGAAGAACAGGTTGAGTGCGAGCGACACCACCAGCAGCCAGCGGGGCTGAGCGGAGGCAGTGGTGCGGGAATGGGTGACGGCACTCATGACAGGATACCTTTGGCGGTCACGGCCTCAGTCCGATCAGCGGCTCGACGTCGTCGGTGAGGGACGGAATATCGGACGCCACGATGGTTGCGGACGCTTCGTCGATCCGCGTGTCGAGGCCGGCCATGCCGATGATGAATCCGGCGGCGATGCAGGAGGCGAACACTGCCACGCGCGGCCAGGCCGGGGTGAAGTCCCAGTTGAGCAGGATCGCCGGCCAATGCAGCCAGTTCCGGCGCTGGCGCGGCAACGGCGCCGCGGCGAGCTTGCGCATGATCCGCGCCGCAGCGGCGTCATCCGCCGGCGTCGATGCCGAAAGATGCCGTTGCAGCAGGGTGTCGAGCGGATCGCGTTGGTTCATCTGAGGGTCTGTCATGATCGTTCTCCGGATCGGAGATAGTCAGGAAGATACGTCATCGCGTAACTCGCTGCGGAGCTTCTGCTTGGCGCGCACCAGCAGGGTTTCGAGCGCTGAAACCGAGGTGCCGAGTGCTTCGGCTGCCTCCGCATTGCTGAGGCCGTCGCGATAGGTGAGGGCGATGGCGGCACGCTGCCGCGGCGGCAACGCATCGATGGCGGCATTGACGCGCCGCTCCGCTTCGGTGTCTTCGAGTTGCTGTTCCACGCCGGGCGTGCTGTCGGCCGGGTCGCCGGCGACATCAAGCGGCAACGGCGTGGCCCGGCGTTTGCGGTCGAGGCAGAGATTGACAACGATCCGCGTGAGCCAGGTGCGGAACGAGGCGAGCGGCTGCCAGCGTGGCGCATGGGTCCAGACCCGCAGCATGGCTTCCTGGGCGATGTCTTCGGCATCGGCGCCATTGCGCACGATATGCCGGGCGAGCGCCACAACCGAAGGGAGATGACGACGCGACAGCGCGCGGAACGCGGCTTCATCGCCGCGCCCGATCCGGTCCATAAGCGCTTCGTCACTGTCATCCATGCTCGGGCTGTAATCGGCATGCCGCGTCCGCGCATCCTAAAACCTTGTGATGCCGATTAAACGTATCGCAGCTGCGAAACCTGCGGGCTGATAATAGCGGGGAAAAGTTCCTCCGCCTAACCCCTTGATTTTACAGGCATGGAAGCTTGATCAGGCCGGAGTGGGCTTGCCCACCCCGTCCGGCACGGCAAACCCGGCAATCCGCTTGTAATTGTCCGAAAGCGCCCGCAACTCGGCCTGGGTGATGTAATCGTCGAGCCGCTCAAACGGCCGGTCCCCGACCAGTTCCTCGACCTTGATATTGATGAAGTCCGGCGGGTGCGCGCGGTTGGTCTCGACGATCCGGGTGGTCGGTCCGACGCGCGCGGTCTCGTAGGCTTTCAGCGCCGCCACCGGATTGCCGTGTGCCGCCAGCGTCTCGGCCAGCACGCGGGCATCGATTGCGGCCTGCGCCGAGCCGTTGGAGCCGCGCGGATACATCGGATGCGCGGCATCGCCGGCGAGCGTGACGCGGCCGAAGCTCCACTGCGCGATCGGGTCCTTGTCGACCATCGGATATTCGAGGATCTGGTCGGCCTCGCGGATCAGTGCCGCGACGTCGAGCCAGTCGAACTGCCAGTTCTCGTAGATCGCGTAGAAATCCGACAACTTGCCGGCGGTGTTCCAGTCGTTCGACAGGCGGGTGTCGCGCTTGATCTCCGCCATCCAGTTGATGAGCTGGTTTCCGTCACCGTCGACGTCGTCGATGATTGGGTAGATCACGATCTTGCCGGTTAGGATCGAGCCGACGCGCATGTAAGTACGCCCGTCGAAAATGGGCTTGCGGCGCGTGATGCCGCGCCAGGTGTTGATGCCGGTGAACACCACTGTGTCGTCGGGATAGAACTGCTTACGCACCGCCGACTGAATGCCGTCGCAGGCGATGGCGATATCGGCGCGCACCGGCTCGCGCATTGCGCCGCTTTGCGGATCGCGAAAGTGGATGGTGACGCCGTTGTCGTCCTGCTCGATACCGACGCAATCATGCGCCGTTTTCACAGCGCCAGGCATGCGTTCGCTCACGGCCTCGTAGAGGATCATGTGCAGGCGCCCGCGGTGAATGCCCACTTCCGGATACGCGTAACCGCTGAGGCGACCGCGTGGCTCCTTGTAGATGAGCTGGCCGAACCGGTTGAAGAAGCAGCTTTCGCGATTCTCGATCCCGGCTTTGAGCAGCGTGTCGGCGAGGCCGAGCGCCGTGAATTCGCGCATCGCATGCGGCAAGAGCGTGATGCCGACGCCAAGCTCCTTGAGCTCCGCTGCCCGCTCATGGACGGTGCAGGCGATGCCACGCGCCTTGAGATTGAGCGCCAGCGCGAGACCGCAGATTCCGCCGCCGATAATCGCAACCTGCATGTTTCCTCCGCCGTCTCTGCTGCGCGCGCATCCGAATGGACGGGATCGCCGAATCCCTGTCAACTTCGCCGCAAGGCGATAGAGCCGCGACGAGGGGAGCGAACCGATGGACAAGGATATGTACGACCGGGGCCTGGCCAAGCGCCGTGCGGTGCTGGGCGATGCTTATGTCGATAAGGCGATGGCGAATGTCGACGATTTCAATCGCGATTTTCAGCGGTTCGTCACCCAGTATTGCTGGGGCGAGGCGTGGGGTGACGACACCCTGACGCCGCGGGAGCGCAGCATCCTCAACCTCGGCATGATCGCCTCGCTGGGCAAGATGCACGAATTCGAGACCCATTTCCGCGGCGCCATGAACAACGGCCTCACCGTCGACGAGCTGCGCGCCGTGCTCACCCAGATCGCGGTGTATTGCGGGGTTCCGGTCGGTGTCGATTGTTTCCGGGTGGGGCGGCAGGTTCTGGCCCAGATCGCGGCGGAGCGGGCCGGCAAGGGCGCCGGTGCGAGCAAGGGGTAAAGGAGTGATGCTCAGGATGATGGCATGAAAGCCACACCTCGGGACCAGCGATCACATTGACGATATTCGTCCAATTCTGGTCTTGAATGTGCCTTCATCCTGCGTCAGTGCAACGCCGACTTTCCGATCTGGGTGACACAACGCATGATTCCCCGTCTTAATGGCTTGATCGCGGTCGTCGCGCTGGCGGCTACCGTGCCCGCAGGTTCGGCCCTGGCCCAATATTCGTCTCCGCCACCCGGTTATCGGTGGGGAACGCCGGTCGCCGAGGCGGACCAGCCGGCCGACCGTTATGGGTCGGAATCGCGTCAGGTCCAGATGGTGCCGGACCGCGGTCCGGTTCAGACCGACCCCCGGGTCTATCGCAATCCAGACACGCTGGAGCCCATGCCGGGTCAGCCGATCGACGGCAATCTCCGGCCGCCGGCGGCGGTTGGTGGTGCAGGTGCGGCTGCTGCTGTGCCGGGTAATCCGCCGAACACCGTGGCGGCGCTGCCGCCCGAGGATCAGCCGGAAGTGGGCGAGCCCAAGCAGCTTCCGCCCCAATTCCAGAAGCAGCTCGTCGACTATCATACCAAGGAGCCGGCGGGCACTATCATCATCGATACGCCGAACACCTTCCTCTATCTCGTCCTCGGCGATGGCAAGGCGATGCGTTACGGCATCGGCGTCGGCCGCGAAGGCTTCACCTGGGCGGGCGCCGAGCGCGTCAGCCGCATGGCGGAGTGGCCGGACTGGCATCCGCCGGCCGAGATGATCGAGCGTCAGCCCTATCTGCCGCGCTTCATGGCCGGCGGTGACGGCAATCCACTCGGCGCGCGTGCGCTCTCACTCCGCACGACGCTGTATCGCATCCACGGCACAAACCAGCCGTCGACCATCGGCACCTTCGTCTCGTCGGGCTGCATCCGTCTGACCAACCGCGACATCGAAGATCTCTACAGCCGCGTTCAGGTCGGCACCCGCGTGGTAGTGATGCCTGGCGGCAAGCCGCCGGCGACCGCTGCTGCCAACAATATCGCTCCGGCCAGCTATCAGCAGCCGCAGGGTGGCCCGGCCGTTCCGGTGCAGCAGGGTCAGGTCCAGGCGCAGGGTCAGGCTCAAGGCTATCCGACTCAAGGCCAGGCTCCGGGCTACTACCCCAACGGTTCTGCGAGCGGTGCGGGTGGTGTCAGCATCGCCGGCCCGAGTTCGATCCCGGCTTCGGGACTGCCGCCGGCCCGCTGACCGCTTTTTCAGCAACGCGACGTCGATCAGGAAGTTCTCACGATGTGAGAATTTCCTGATTTCATTTTGACCGCCGCGTTGGCGGCGTTTCTGATGCTCCCGTCAGCCACGGAGGAGCATCATGCACAGTGCCGTCAGCACCGGCGCCTATCTCCATCATCTGCAGATCGGCAGTCCCGACCCGGCGCGCCTTGCCGCCTATTACCGTGACGCGTTGCAGACGCAGGTCAGCACCATCGGCAACGTCCTGCTGTGCACCGGCCCCGGCCGCCGCACCCTGTTCGCGCCGGGCCAGGCCGGTGTATTGCAATACTCCGCCTTCGCCTGCCGCGATGCGCAGGCGCTCGCCGGGTTGCGCGCAGTCAACCGCGACAAGGGCCTTGCGCTCGAAGCCTCGCTGAGCCCGCTGTTCGGCGACGAAGCGTTCGGCGTGCGCGATCCGGAAGGCAATCTGATGCTGTTCGGTCTCGCGGGCGAGGAGGCGGACACGCCACGCGCCATCCGCGGACCGATCCAGCACGTCACCGTCACCAGCACCGATCTCGCCCGCATGGAGGCGTTCTACGTCGACAAGCTCGGCTTCGCGGTGTCTGACCGCGTGCGCAACGACAAGGGCGTCGTGACGACGGTGTTCTTCCGCTGTAACCACGAGCACCACACCCTCGGCTGCTTCCTGAAGACACAAGCAGGGCTCGACCACCACAGCTACGAGGCCGGCGAATGGATCACCATCCGCGACTGGGCTGACCATCTCGCGACGCATCGCATTCCGATCGTCTGGGGACCGGGGCGGCACGGGCCGGGCAACAACCTCTTCATCTTCATCAAGGACCCGGACGGCAACATGATCGAGATTTCCGCCGAACTGGAGGTGGTCAACGACCGGCCGGTGAAGGAATGGGTGCACGAGCCTTACACTTTGAATATGTGGGGGCCGGCGATTATGCGAAGCTGAGGAAACATTCGGGCTCCACGGGATCATGAGCAGCGCCGACAGGGTTCTTCGCATGCTCGCTTTGTTTACCGCCGCGCGGCCGGTGTGGTCGCCGGAGACGGCCGCGCGTCAGGCTGGCGTGTCGAAGGCGACCAGTTACCGCTATTTCCAGTCGTTGATGGAAGCCGGGCTGATTGAGCGGATCGCGCGCAATCGCTATGCGCTGGGCCCGGCGATCATCGAATTCGACCGGCAGATCCGTCAGGGCGATCCGATCCTGAAGACGGCAGTGCCGGTGATGGATCATCTGCTGCGCGAATGCGGCGGCATGGCCGCAACCATTCTGCTGTGCCGGCTCTATCGCGCGCGGGTGATGTGCGAGCACGCCGAGCGCCACCGCGCGATCTCCCTCTGTTCGTATGAGCGCGGCCGGCCGCGGCCACTGCTGCGCGGCGCCACGTCGAAGATCATCCTCGCGCATCTGCCGCCGCGCGCGCTCGACGCGCTGTGGCGCGAGCGGCGCAAGGAGGTCGTCGTGTCCGGTCTCGGCGCCGATCCGGACAGCTTCAAGGCGCAGTTGCGCGACATCCGCGCTGCCGGCCTCTGCGTTGGCCACGGCGAGGTCGATGCAGGGCGGATCGGCATGGCCGCGCCGGTGTTCGACCGCGACGGCGGCATCGTCGGCAGTCTCAGTGTGGTGATTGCCGACACGCAGGCGACGCGCAAGACGGTGGCGCGTCTCAGCAATCTGCTGACGGCCGAGGCGCGCCGTCTGGTCTGGACCATCCAGCC
>JBQCFU010000343.1:0-2895 GCA_051958775.1 Pseudolabrys sp. | reverse complement strand
GGGCTTCCGTAACTTCGCTAATCGCTATCGCACGCGCTACGGCAACGAACCGGCGCGCACCGCGACGCTCGCCTATGATGCAGCGGCGCTCGTCGCTGCGCTGGTGAAGACGCAGGGCACGCAGCGCTTCAGCGAGCAGGTGCTGACCAATTCGTCGGGCTTTGCTGGCATCGATGGCGTGTTCCGCTTCCGCACCGACGGTACCAATGAGCGCGGTCTCGCGGTGCTGCGCGTGACGCCGTCCGGCCCGCAGGCGATCGCGCCGGCGCCGCGCAATTTCGCGCCGGGGACGTAAAGCGAAGTTTCAGTCGATCAGGCGGCGAGATCGGCGACGACGGCGTCGAGCACCGGAAAGCCGGCATTGGTGACGCGCAGCCAGCCGCTGGCGGTGGTTTCCACCGCGCCCTGGGCGCGCAGCGCAGACACGCGATGCGGATTGAGCGGACGGCCCGCCAGCAATTGATAGCGCAGCGGGTCGATGCCTTCCTTCAGCCGCAGGCCCATGAGCAGCAGTTCGTCGGCCTGTTCCTCTTCGGTAAGGCGTTCGTTCACTGTCATGCCGTGGCCGAGCGCTTCGACGCGCATCAGCCAGGTCTCGGGCCGCTTTTCGGTGGCAGTGGCGAAGCGGTTCGGACCGATCTGCAGGCGGCCATGTGCGCCCGGGCCGATGCCGGCATAGTCGTGCATGCGCCAGTAGATCAGATTGTGCCGTGATTCCGCGCCGGGCCGCGCGTGATTGGAGACTTCGTAAGCGGGCAGTCCCGCGTTCTCGCAGATTTCCTGCGTCACGTCGTAGAGCGCGCGCGCCGTGTCTTCGTCTGGCGTCTGCAGTTTGCCGGCGGCATGCAGCGCAGCGAACGGCGTGCCCGGCTCGATGGTGAGCTGATAGAGCGACAGATGCTCCGCCGCTTCGGCAATCGCGTGGCGGAGTTCGCCGGCCCACAGCGCCGGCGTCTGGTCCGGGCGGGCGTAGATCAGGTCGAACGAGTAGCGATCGAAATTCGCACGCGCCACGGCAATGGCGTCGAGCGCTTCACGCGCCGAATGCAGGCGGCCGAGCGCCTTCAGCGAGACATCGTCGAGCGCCTGCACGCCAAGCGAAACGCGATTGACGCCAGCGGAACGATAACCGCGAAACCGCGTCGCCTCGACGCTGGTCGGATTCGCTTCGAGCGTGATCTCGGCGTCCGGTGCGATGGTCCAGTGCTTGGCGATGGCATCGAGCACACCGCCGATGGTTTCCGGCTGCATCAGCGACGGTGTTCCGCCGCCGAAGAAGATCGATGACACGGTGCGATTCGGCGCCCGCTCGGCGGTCGCAGCGACCTCGGACGCGAAGGCACGCACATAGCGCGGCTGGTCGATCGCACTGTGCCGAACGTGGCTGTTGAAGTCGCAATACGGGCACTTCGACAGGCAAAACGGCCAGTGAACGTAGACGCCGAATCCGTGCTGCTGATTTGCCTGCGCGATCATGGGTTAACCATATCGCAGGTTCGCTGGCCGCCGTCACGCGAAAAGCGTGCTTGTCGCCAGAAATCTTCTCGCCGTTTCAATGAGATAGCACGTCTTTTGTGAGACAAAAGAGATTAAAATGCGAGTGGAATGTCCCGCTCTTCAGGCGCTCTGGAGGCAGGCTTTCGCCAGCATCACGAAGGCGCGGGCGCGGTGCGACAAGCCTTTGCCGAGCGGCGGCAAGCCATGTTTTTCCTCGGCGCTCATCTCGCCGAAGGTCTGTTCGAAACCGTCGGGCTTGAACATCGGATCGTAGCCGAAACCACGCTCGCCACGCGGCGGCCAGACGGCGGTGCCGTCGACTGCGGCCTCGAACTCTTCGAGATGACCGTCGGGCCAGGCCAGACACAGCGCGGCGACGAAACGCGAGCGCCGCTGTTCCGGCGTGGTCGCGCCGGCTTTCACCAGCGCGGTCTGCACCTTGTTCATGGCCAGCCGGAAATCCTTCTCCGGCCCGCCCCAGCGCGCCGAGTAAATGCCCGGATCGCCGCCAAGCGCATCGACGACGAAACCCGAATCATCGGCGAAGGCAATCAGACCGGATGCTTTGGCGGCCGCTTCTGCCTTGATGCGTGCATTGGCAGCGAAAGTCTTGCCGGTTTCCTCGGGCTCGCCGAGATTGAGCTCGCCGGCCGACACTGCCTCGATGCCGTAAGGAGCGAGCAGATCACGCATTTCCTTGAGCTTGCCGGGATTGTGGGTGGCGATCACCACCTTCCCCGACAGGCGGCGGTGCGGCTGAACCTGATCGTTCATGTGGTCGCCATCTTCTGCAGATCGACCAGCCGGTCGGTGCCTTTGCGCGCCAGCGCGAGCAGTTCGAGCAACTGCTGCTCGCTGAACGGATCCTTCTCGGCGGTGCCCTGCACTTCGACGATCATGCCCTTGCCGGTCATGACGAAATTCGCATCGGTGTCGGCTTCGGAATCTTCCGCGTAATCGAGATCGAGCACCGGCGTGCCGCGATAGATGCCGCACGACACCGCCGCGACGTGATCGCGCAGCACCGGAGCGGAGATCATGCTGCGGCTCTTCATCCAGGCGAGGCAGTCGGCCAGCGCGACCCATGCGCCGGTGATCGACGCGGTGCGGGTGCCGCCGTCGGCCTGCAGGACGTCGCAATCGAGCGTGATCTGCCGCTCGCCGAGTGCGACAAGATCGACCACCGAGCGCAGCGAACGGCCGATGAGCCGCTGAATCTCGACGGTGCGGCCGCCCTGCTTGCCTGCCGATGCCTCACGGCGCGTGCGCGTCTCGGTGGCGCGCGGCAGCATGCCGTATTCGGCGGTGACCCAGCCGCGACCCTGACCCTTCAGCCACGGCGGCAGTCGTTCCTCCAGCGAAGCGGTCACCAGCACATGGGTGTCGCCGAACTTCACG
>JBQCFU010000342.1:0-16378 GCA_051958775.1 Pseudolabrys sp. | reverse complement strand
CCCGTCCGCCGCGGCGGCGGGGGTTGCCGGTGCGGCCGCCATGCTGGGTGGCGCCTTCGTCATCGCCGACGCGACCCGGTTCGCTCGCCCAGGCGATCTTCTGGCCGGTCAGCTTCTCGATCGCATCGAGCGACTTGCTGTCGATCGGCGCGACGATGGTGATGGCGGTGCCGGTGCGGCCAGCGCGGCCAGTGCGGCCGATCCGGTGCACGTAATCGTCCGGGTGGTGCGGAACATCGAAATTGAACACGTGGCTGACGTCCGGAATGTCGAGGCCGCGCGCCGCGACGTCGGAGGCGATCAGCAGTTGCGCGTCACCTTTGCGGAACGCATCGAGCGCGCCCATGCGTGCGGTCTGGTCCATGTCACCGTGCAACGCGACGGCGCTGAAGCCGTGCTTGACCAGCGAACGGTGCAACTGCGCGACTTCGCTCTTGCGGTTGCAGAAGATGATCGCGTTCTTGAGGTTCTCGGCAGCGCGGATCAGGCTGCGCAGGATCTCGCGCTTTTCGTAGGATTCGCGGCCGGAGGCGACGAGCTGCTGGGTGATGGTGGCCGCGGCGGTCGCGGGGCGTGAGACTTCGACGCGCACCGGATTGTGCAGGAAGGTGTCGGCGATACGCTGGATTTCCGACGGCATCGTCGCGGTGAAGAACAGCGTCTGGCGCGTGAACGGCACCAGCTTGCCGATGCGCTCGATGTCGGGAATGAAGCCCATGTCGAGCATGCGATCGGCTTCGTCGATCACCAACAGCTCGACGCCGTTGAGCAGCAGCTTGCCGCGCTCGGAGTGATCGAGCAGGCGGCCCGGCGTCGCGATCAGCACGTCGACGCCGCGCATCAGTTTGGCATCCTGATCACCGAACGAGACGCCGCCGATGATCAGCGCGACGTTGAGCTTATGGTTCTTGCCGTATTTCTCGAACTGTTCGGCGACCTGCGCGGCGAGTTCGCGCGTCGGCTCGAGGATCAGCGTGCGGGGCATGCGCGCGCGGGCGCGGCCCTTTTCCAGGAGCGTGAGCATCGGCAGCACGAAAGCGGCTGTCTTGCCGGTGCCGGTCTGGGCGATGCCGAGCACGTCGCGGCGAGCGAGAACGTGGGGGATCGCCTGATCCTGAATGGGGGTCGGGGATTTGTAGCCGGCGGCCTCAATGGCCGAGAGAACCTTGTCGGACAAGCCGAGATGGGAGAAGGACATGCAACCTCTGGGACCACGGCGTGCGCGCAACAGACGAAACGGTTTAAAAGGCGCGCAGGGGGGTCGCGGTCGAATCTTAGACAGTCGAACCGTTTGCCGGAACATAGGGCCAACCTTGCGAAAGTCAATGTTCCGCAGTGCAGCAAGTGCCTTCCTTGCTTAACGTTTCAGCATTGCTGGCCCGCATTTCCGGGGCTTTGGGGCTGGCCAGGGGCGCTGGAGCGGGCAGAATGGCCGCATGTCTCCCGAAGACACGATTCAGGATAACCCCGGCGTCATTGCCCCGCCGCCACTGATCGGCCTCGCCGTGATCGTCGGCGGCCTGCTGCTGGACTGGCTGCTGCCGGCCTATGTCCTGACGGTGCTGCTGGGCCTGGAGGATCGGCTGGTGATCGGCGCGCTGCTGCTACTGGCCGGATTGGCGCTGGCCGTCTCTGCGCTCGGCGCGTTCCGCTCCGCCCGGACCCATCCGGAGCCCTGGAAGCCGAGCCGCGCGCTGGTGACCGGCGGCATTTTCCGCTGGCTGCGCAACCCGATGTATGTGGGCGGCCTGCTTATTCTCGCAGGTCTGAGCATCGCCTTGGCATCGGACTGGATGCTGGTGCTCACGATCGGCTCCATGCTCCTCATCCATTACGGGGTAGTGCTGCGCGAGGAGCGCTATCTGACCGCCAAGTTCGGCGACGCCTATAGGGCATACCGCGATGTGGTCCCACGCTACGGCTGGCCGTTCTGATAGCCGATCGTTCACTTTGCAGACGGCAAGCCGCCCGCTAAGAACATAAAAAAGCGCGGGAGGAACTTAAGTGCGCACACAAGTCGGAATTATCGGGGCGGGACCGGCCGGGCTGATGCTGGCGCATCTGCTGCGCCGCGCAGGCATCGAAAGCATCATCGTCGAGAACCGCAGCCGCGAATATTGTGAGGCGCGGGTTCGCGCCGGCCTGATCGAGCAATGGGCGCGCGATATGCTCATTGAGACGGGCGTCGGCGAGCGCATGAAAGCCGAAGGCCTGTTCCACGAGGGCATCAAGCTGCAGTTCGGCGGTACCCTGCACGAGATCAAGTTCACCGAACTGGTGGGCAAGGGGACGACGATCTACGGGCAGCAGGAAGTGGTGAAGGATCTCATCACCGATCTGCTCAGCCATGGCGTGCCGATTTTATTCGAAGTGTCGGGCACGCGGATTTCCGATCTCGATACCAAACAGCCCAAGATCCATTTCACCCATGAGGGTAAGGCGCAGCAGATCGAATGCGACTTCATCGGCGGTTGCGATGGCTTCCACGGCATCTGCCGACCGAGTGTTCCGGACGGCAAGCTGACCTTCTACGATCGCGAATATCCGTTCGGCTGGCTCGGCATCCTGTCGGAGTCGCTGAATGTCGATGAAGAGCTGATCTATTCCTATCACGATCGCGGTTTCGCGCTGTACACACAGCGCTCACCGACGGTGTCGCGGCTGTATTTCCAGTGCGCGCCCGACGAAGATGCGGCGAACTGGTCGGACGATGCGATCTGGGAAGAACTGCGGCTGCGGCTCGGCGGTGTGTGCGCGTTGCCGACCGGTCCGATCCTGCAGAAGGGCGTGACGCCGATGCGCAGCTTCGTCACCGAGCCGATGCAGTCCGGCCGGCTGTTCCTCGCCGGCGACAGCGCGCATATCGTGCCGCCGACCGGTGCCAAAGGCATGAACCTCGCGCTCGCGGACGTCTTGAAGCTGTCGCGTGCGCTCTCGCATGTCTCCAAGACCGGCCAGCACGATCGTCTCGCCGGCTATTCGGCTGATGTGCGGCCGCGGGTGTGGAAAGCGCAACGCTTCTCGTGGTGGATGACGTCGCTGCTGCACCACTTCCCGCACGAGAACGCGTTCGACCGGCGCCGTCAGCTCGCCGAACTCGACTATGTGACGAGTTCACGCGCGGCGTCGATGACGCTCGCCGAGAACTATGCGGGTCTGCCGATCGATTGAAGCAATTCCAGGAAAAGTGCGAAGCGGTTTTCCGTCCGGAATTGCGACAAAGCAAACTAAAGCTTTGAGCCGAGCCTGCGCACCAGATAATCGAAGTTGACCACGAACTGGTCCGGCTTCGAGAGCTGGTCGCGCAGGGCGGCGATGTCGTCCGCGGAAAATTCCGTGCCGGAGTCCGGCGTCGCTTCGACCAGCATCTGGATACGCGCCGCTGTTTCCAGCATCACCGCGCTGACCACGGTTTCGGCGATGCTTGCGGTCGCAATGGCCACGCCATGATTCTTCATCAGCACTGCGCGGTGCGGACCGAGCGCTGCCGCCACGCCGGCACCCATAGCCGCTGAGCGGACCAGCGTCATCGAATCCCGATAAACGCCGATCGCATCGCGGAACAGCGCGCCGGGCTGGCTGAAGGCGCGCAATGACCGGCCGGTTGCCGACAGTGCGATGGCATGCGGCGGATGTGTGTGCAGCACGCACTGCACGTCGGGCCGCGCCTTATAGATCTCGGTGTGGATGAACACCTCGCTGTGCCGGCGCGCCCGACCGGTAACGACTTCGCCATCGAGATTGATGGTGAGGATGTTTTCGAGCGTGATCTCGTCGAGGCCGACGCTGTGCGGCTTCATGAAGAACAGCGATGGATTGTCGGGCAGCCGGGCAGAGATGTGCCCACGGGTCATGTCGTCCTGATGTTCCGCGACCAGCACACGGCCAGCCAGGATCATGGTCCGCTTGATCGCATCGTGGGTCATCAGCATCGTCCTTTTGCGAAGTCGCTTGAATACACCGAACCGATACGCTCTGCTAAGCGGCAAAGATTCAAAAACAAGACTTCCGGGAGAGACGGCATGGCGAAAGGGCGGTGGGCCGGCCTGCGGCAGATGACGCTCGGTTGGGCGCTTGGTCTGGCGATGGCGGCCGGCTGCGGTGCAGCGCAAACACAGGCGCAGCCGGCGGCTTATCCGAGCAAACCCGTGAGCATCATCATCGCGGCCGCCGCCGGGAACAGCCCGGACGTCGCGGCGCGCATCGTCGCCGACGCGCTGACGCAGCTCTGGAAGCAGCAGGTGCTGATCGTCAACCGGCCGGGAGCGGGCGGTCTGATCGCCGCCCAGGCGGCCACGCAGGTCGATCGCGACGGCTACACGCTCTACATGGCGCAGGCCTCGACCTATACGGTTCTGCCCATCACCCAGGAAAAGCTGCCGTTCGATCTCGATCGCGATTTCCAGCCCATCAGCCGGGTGGGCGAGCAACCGATCGCCATCGCGGTGACGCCATCGCTGCCGGTGAATTCGGTGGCGGAGCTGATCGAACTGATCCGCAAGACGCCGGACGGCATGCTGTTCGCCGCGTCAAACCGGGGCGGGCAGTCGCATCTCACCGGCGAACTGTTCCGCGAGCGCACTGGCCTGAAGATGACGTTTGTTCATGCCGCAGGTGCCGCATCGTCGATCAACGACGTTTCGACCGGCCGCATTCCGATCATGTTCGAGGGGATCGCCGGTATCGGCGGCGCGATCCAGGGCGGCTCGCTGAAGGCATTGGGCATTGCTGCACCGAAACGTCTTGTCGACCGGCCGGACCTGCCGGCCATCAACGAAACCATTCCCGGATTTGAATCGAAGGGCTGGCTTGCCTTGATGGCGCCGACCGGAACGCCGGACGCGATTGTACAGAAGGTCAATGCGGATCTGCGCGTGGTGCTGGCGCAGCCCGAGGTCATCCGCAAATTCCAGGGGATCGGCACCTATCCGCACGCGATGTCGCCCGACGAAACCCGCGCTTTCATGAAGGCCGAGCAGGATCTGTGGTGGCCGATCGTGCGCAAGATCACGCCGCAGAAATAAGCGAGGTGGAGAGTCCTTCGGCCAGTTGCGCGCGCCGAGGGGGAGGATAGGCTTGAGATCAACGCTCCCGTCAGAGGAGCAAACGAGGGAGGCTAGGATGGGCGGGCGCTTCAAGGCGTTGGTCGCGGCAACCCTGATCGCCGGATCGGCGATCGTATCGGCAAGTGGGCTGGCCTGCGGGCCGGCGCATGCGGACGACGCAGCCGCATTTCCCAACAAAGTGATCCGGGTGATCGTCGGGTTCGCAGCCGGCGGTGGCAACGACATTTTCGCGCGCGTGGTCGGGCAGCGGTTCGGTGAACTGATCGGCCAGACGGTGGTGATCGAGAACAAGCCCGGCGCCGGCGGGCGGATCGCTTCGGAATATGTCACGCAGCAAACGCCGGACGGCTACACGCTGATGGTCGGCGCCAGCGGTTCGATGTCGATTGCATCGGCGATCTATCCGACGCTCGGCTATCATCCGACCAGGAGTTTTGTCCCGCTGACGATGATCGCGTCATTCCCGCTGATCATGACCGTGAAGGCGGAGCATCCGGCGAAGTCGGTGTCCGAACTGGTCGCCTGGGCCAAGGCCAATCCTGACAAGGCCAATTACGCAACGTCGTCGCCGGCCTTCACCATCGCCACGGAATTGCTGAAGCTGAAGACCGGCATGCCGGGGCAGGCGATCCCGTACAAGAGCAGCAACGAGTCGGTGCTCAGTGTCGCTGCGGGACAGACGCTGCTGACGATTTCCGACGGACCGCCGGCGGTGCCGATGGTCAAGGGCGGCAAGGTGCGCGCGCTGGCGGTGACCGGCTCCGACCGTTCCGCCGAATTGCCGGACGTGCCGTCGATGAAGGAAGCAGGCTATCCGGAAGTGAATTCGCGGCTGTGGAGCGGCTTCTTCGCGCCGGCCGGAACGCCGGCGCCGATTGTCGCCAAGCTCGAAGCGGCGCTGCGTAAAGCCATGGCCGACGAGGGCGTGCGCGCCAAGCTCAAGACCATGGCGGTCGATCCCGGCGGCGGCAGCGGCGAAGAATTCCGCAAGCTGATCGACACGGATATCGAAACCTACAAGGGCATCGTCCAGGCGGCGAAGCTGAAGTTCGAGCGCTAGACGTCGAGCAGATCCTCGGACGCGAACGCGGCGCGTTCCTGGATGAACTCGAAGCGCGCTTCCGCCTTGGTGCCCATCAATCGCGCCACCGACTTGTCGGTCGGCTTGCGGTCGTCCTCGGCGACATGCACGCGCAGCAGAATGCGCTTGCCGGGATCCATGGTGGTTTCCTTGAGCTGCGCCGGCATCATCTCGCCGAGTCCCTTGAAGCGGCCGATCTCGACATTGGCATTGGCGTGAAACTCCTTCTTCAGGAGTTCGTCCTTGTGCTTGTCGTCCCGCGCATAGAACGTCTTGGCGCCGTGCGAGAGGCGGTAGAGCGGCGGCACCGCGAGATAGAGGTGCCCGTTCTCGATCAGTTGCGGCATCTGATTGTAGAAATAGGTGATCAGCAACGAGGCGATGTGCGCGCCGTCGACGTCGGCGTCGGTCATCACGATCACTTTTTCATAGCGCAGCGCGTCGTCGCTGTAATGCGTGCCGGTGCCGCAGCCGAGCGCCTGGGCGAGATCGGCGAGCTGCGTGTTCTGTGCCAGCTTGTCCTTGCCGGCTGACGCGACGTTGAGGATCTTGCCGCGCAGAGGCAGCACCGCCTGCGAGCGGCGGTCGCGCGCCTGCTTGGCGCTGCCGCCGGCGCTGTCGCCTTCGACGATGAAGATTTCCGAGCCGTCGGCGGCGGAGTTGCTGCAATCGGCGAGCTTGCCGGGAAGCCGCAGCTTGCGCACCGCGGTCTTGCGCGAGATTTCTTTTTCCTGCCGGCGGCGGATGCGCTCTTCGGCGCGCTCGACGACGAAGTCGAGCAGCTTGTTCGCCTGCGTCGGATTGCCGGCGAGCCAGTGGTCGAACGGATCCTTGATTGCGTTTTCGACGATGCGTTGCGCTTCAGCCGTCGCGAGGCGGTCTTTCGTCTGACCCTGGAATTCCGGTTCACGGATGAACACCGAGAGCATGCAGCCGGCGCCGGTCATCACGTCTTCGCTGGTGATGCCGGTGGCGCGCTTCTCCTGGTTCATGCGTCCGGCATGATCCTTGAGGCCGCGCAGCAAGGCGGTGCGCAGACCGGATTCATGCGTGCCGCCATCCGGCGTTGGAATTGTGTTGGTGTAGGAGTTCAGGAATCCGTCCTGATCGGCCGTCCAGGCGACCGCCCATTCGACCGCGCCATGCGAACCGTTGCGCCCCGTCTTGCCGTGGAAGATGTCGGGATGCACCAGCGTCGCGCCTTCCAGGTTGGCGGCGAGATAGTCTTTCAGTCCGGCGGGGAAGTGGAACGTCTCGCGCTCGGGGATATCCGATCCCTTGAGCAGTTCGGGATCGCAATGCCAGCGGATTTCGACGCCGCCGAACAGATACGCCTTCGACCGCGTCATGCGGAAGATGCGTTCCGGCCTGAACGCCGCGTCCTCGCCGAAAATCTCCGCATCGGGATGGAAGCGGACCTTGGTGCCGCGCCGGTTCGGTGCGCGGCCGACCTTCTCCAGCTTGCCCTTCGGCTTGCCGCGCTCGAACGCCATTTTGTACAGCGTCTGGTCGCGTGCGACCTCGACCTCGAGCCGGTCGGAGAGGGCGTTGGCCACGGAGACGCCGACGCCGTGCAGACCGCCGGAGGTCTCGTAGACCTTGGAATCGAATTTTCCGCCCGCATGCAGCGTCGTCATGATGACTTCGAGCGCGGACTTGTTCTTGAACTTGGGATGCGGATCGATCGGAATGCCGCGGCCGTTGTCGTTGACGCTGAGGAAGCCGTTGGCCTCCAGTTCGACCTCGATCCAGGTGGCGTGACCGGCCAGCGCCTCATCCATGGCGTTGTCGATCACTTCGGCGAACAGGTGATGCAGCGCCTTCTCGTCGGTGCCGCCGATATACATGCCGGGGCGGCGCCGGACCGGCTCCAGCCCTTCCAGCACCTCGATGTGCTTGGCGGTGTAGCCGCTGTCCGATCCGCGGCTGCCGCGCGTCTTGCCGGCAGGCTTGTCTGCAGCCTTGTCTGTAGCCTTGGCAGCCTTCGGCGCCGGCTTGGCGGCCACCTTGCTCGGAGCTTTGGCTGAAGCCTTGCCCGAAGATTTGGCGGGAGCCTCGCCGAACAGGTCCGTTTGGGTGCTGGAGCGGCTGGAGTCGCGGGATTTGGTAGCGGATTTGGCCATGCGAGGATCTGGAACAGCGTGTTTGAAGCGAATCAGTCTGGCGAAACTATGCCAAAAACCGGTTTAACCCGGCGAGCCGCCTTCCACGCAACCAAATCCCCGGTGGGTCGTTGATGAGCATGGAACCCGGCCGGCTGGCAGCGGGCCATTCCAGCAGGGGGAATTCGTGGCTGAGCTGACATCCGTCCGCACCGAAACGACCTCGGAGAGTGATCGAGGGCGCAAAACGGTCAAAACCCGGATGCTGCGGCTCGGGCATGAACTGGGGCTCGACAGCCCTGATCCCGTCAAGAATGTCTCGACGGTCTGGCGCACGCTGGCGCAGATCTCGACCATCGGCATGTTCTTCATCGCCTTCGTGATCGCGCTCTATCTGGCGCGGCCGGTACTGCTGCCGACGGTGTCGGCTTTCGTCATCGGTTTGATGCTTGGTCCGCTTTCGGGATCGATGCGCCGCGTCGGCGTTCCATCGCTCGTCAGCGCCATCCTGCTGTGGCTGTGTGTGATCGTGTTCTGCTACGCCATTCTCGCGTTGTTGACCGCGCCGGCGGTGGAATGGATCGGCAAGGGCCCGGAGATCGCGACCAGCATCAAAGAGAAGCTGCACGTCTTCGATCATTTGATCGCATCGCTGAAAAGCCTGCGCGACGCCGTTCTGCCGGAGAGCGATAACAAGGGGATGGCGATTGATCTCGCCAGCATCCTGCAGCCGACGCTGATTTTCGTGACGCCGGCGCTCGGACAGGTGTTCATCTTTTTCGGCACGCTGTTTTTCTTTCTGCTCGGTCGGGCGCAATTGCGTCATGTGATGATCTTCTTCTTCGCACAGCGCGAAGCGCGGCTGCGGATGCTCAAGATCTTCAACGACGTCGAGTACAATCTCACGACCTATCTGAGCGTGGTCGCCGTCATCAATGCGGTTGTCGGGATCGCCGCGTTCGCGGTGGCATGGGGGGTCGGCCTGCCCAATCCGCTGGCGTGGGGCGTGCTGGCATTCCTGTTGAACTTCATCCCGTATATTGGCGCGCTGATCATGGAATTGGTGCTGCTGCTGGTCGGGCTGGTGACGTTCGATACGCTGACCCATGCGATCATCGCGCCGCTGCTGTTTCTCGCCTTCACCACGTTGGAGGGGCACTTCATCACTCCGGCGATCATGGGCAAGCGCCTGACGCTCAATCCGCTGACCGTGTTCCTCGCTTTGATCTTCTGGACCTGGCTGTGGGGGCCGGTCGGCGCATTCCTCGCGGTGCCGCTGCTGATCGTCGCGCTCGTTGCGATCAATCATCTGTTCCCGAAGTCCGAGCCGGAGTTGCCGGACTGACATCGTGTCACTGGCGCAGCCTGCGCCGTCGGGATAGACACGCCGCATGGACATCGAAGCCTACGCGACCCAGATCATCGACTTCGTGCGGGATCATCAGGCGTGGGCAGCGCCGATCGTGTTTACGCTCGCTTTCGCGGAATCGCTGGCCTTCATTTCGCTATTGGTCCCGGCCTGGGCGGCACTGGTCGGCATCGGCGCGCTGATCATGTCCAGCGGCTTGAGCTTCTGGCCGGTGCTGGTGGCCGGCGCGGTGGGAGCGGCGCTGGGCGACTGGCTGTCCTATTGGGTTGGCGGCAAGCTCGGACCGTCGGTGGCTCAGATCTGGCCGCTGTCCCGCCATCCGGAACTGCTGCCGCGCGGCGAAGCCTTCGTCCGCAAATGGGGTGCGCTCGGCATCTTCATCGGCAGGTTTTCCGGACCGCTGCGCGCGTCCGTCCCGCTGATCGCCGGCATCTTCGAGATGCCGTACTGGCGTTTCCAGATCGCCAATTTCTCCTCGGCCTTCGTCTGGGCCGCGGTGCTGCTCACTCTCGGCGACGTCGGCGGCAAGGTCATCAAATGGCTCTGGGGGTAGGGCGCTGAGCCGGCAGTTCTTGCGGCGCTGCGCCGCATCCTGCTGCGCGATCCTGCCATGCGGCGCGGTGGTTTCCGGCTGTCCCGAATCTTGATTGTCTTTGGCGCGAACAAACAGAAACGCGTTTGCGACAAAAGGGGAGGAAATCATGAGACGGCTTTTGACGGCAGTTGCGTTGACGACAATGGTGACGGGGTTTGCGCCGATGCAAACCGCCACCGCGCAGACCTCTGCTGCCCAGACCTGGCCGACGCGGCCGGTCACCATGGTGGTGCCGTTCGGCGCCGGCGCCGGTACCGACGTGATCGGCCGCATTCTCGCGGATCGGCTCTCGCAGGTGCTCGGCGCGCAGGTCGTGGTCGAGAATGTCGGCGGCGCCGGCGGTATGAACGGCAGCGCGCGTGTCGCCAAGGCGGCGCCGGACGGCTACCAGTTCGTGCTCGGCACGGTCGGCACCCATTCGCAGAACCAGTCGATCTACAAGTCCCCGCTCTACGACGCGCGCACCGATTTCGCGCCCGTGGCGCTGGTCGCCGACGTGCCGCCGGTGCTGATCGCCCGCAAGGACCTGCCGGTCGACGGCCTCAAGGCGTTCGTCGCCTATGCCAAGGAAAACCAGGGCAAGATGTCCTACGGCTCGTCGGGCACCGGCTCGGCGGCGCAACTGGCCTGCGCCTTGCTCAACGCGCAGAGCGGCATCGACATCACCCATGTGCCTTATCGCAGCGCGCCCGCGGCGATGCAGGACCTCGTCGCCAGCCGCATCGACTATCAGTGCGGATTGCTGGCCAGCACCTTGCCGCAGATTCAGAACGGCGACGTGAAGGCCATCGCCGTGCTGACCAAGGAGCGTTCGCCGACGATGCCGAATCTCGCCAGTGCGCACGAGCAGGGGCTCACCGGCTTTGAGGCGTCGGCCTGGCATGGCGTGTTCTTCCCCAAGGACACGCCGCCGGAGATCGTGCAGAAGCTCAACAAGGCGCTGTCGGAAACGCTGGATACGCCGTCGGTGAAGGAGCGTCTCGCCAAGGCGGGAGCCATCGTCACCACGCCGGAACGCCGCTCGCCGGATTATCTGCGCCAGTTCGTCGCCAGCGAGACGGCAAAGTGGGCCGAAGCGATCAAGGCGGCGAAAATCGAGCAGCAGTAGGGCCGCGATGACGAAAACGGGCCCCGCTGCCAGCGGGGCCCGCGCTTTATGCCCGGGTTATCGCGCGACTACTTGATCAGGTCGGCGCCGGCCTTGCAGATGATCTCGTCCTGATCGCCGGTGCCGCCACTGCAACCGATCGCGCCGATCAGCTTGCCGCCTTCGACCAGCGGGATGCCGCCGGGGGAGGCGATCAGCGTCGGATCGAGTGTCGGCAGGTAGGCGCCGGCCGTGGCCTGCATGCCGTTGAAGAACGCGCGGGTCGGGCGGCGGAAGCGCGCGGCAGTGCGGGCTTTCCCCTGCGAGATGTTCACGGAGGCGATCTGCGCGCCTTCGGTACGCAGGAACGCCACCAGTTCACCGTTGGTGTCGACCACGGCGATATTCATCTTCCAGTCGCGTTTCTTGCCTTCCGCCTCGGCGGCGGCGAGCACCTGTTTCGCCTTCTCGGCGCCGATCGACTGTCCATAGGGAATGTCGAACGGCATCTTCTCGGGCACGCTGGCAGCGGCCGGCTGCTGTGCCGGAGCCTGCGCAAGGGCGGGACCGGTAACGACGCAAGCCGCGAGCGCAGCCGCGCCCAACATGAAACGACGCATAAAGCTCCTCCCAAAGATCGTGTTTGTGGTCGTGTGTTTTTGTAAAGCGCGCGCCGTCGCGCTCGTGCGACGCCTTGCGCCGGAGACCGGCACTATAGAGCAGCCTTTGGGCCGCTCAATCGCCGGCCACCAAAATAACTGCCGGGAATAGGCTGGAACGGCCGGTGTTACTGTGCGTTCGCCGGTGGGCAGGATTGCTTGACCCCCGGTCCGGTCGGGCCTATATCGCCGCGCATGATGACGACCACCGCAATCATGTCCCGTCGCCGCCGCCGCGCTTGCGTGGCCGGGATGCGCGTGCGCGCGTAATCATCCTGGCCGCCGGCTTGGTCCGCGGCTCTCCCCAGATCCCCGCGGTTTCCGTCCGGCGCCTTCGTGTGCGACGTTCGACAGGTTTCTGACAAAGGGATGAACTCCATGGCGACCAAGGCAAAAATCGGCGTTCTCGGCGCGTCCGGCTACACCGGCTCGGAGCTGGTGCGGCTCCTGCTGCGCCATCCCCGCGTGGAGATTGCCTTGCTGACCGCCGACCGCCGGGCGGGCCAGGAAATGCGCAATGTGTTTCCGCAGTTCGCGCCGTTCGCTCTGCCGACGCTGGTCTCGATCGACAGCGTCGACTGGAAGAATGCCGGGCTCGATCTGATCTTCTGCGCGTTGCCGCATGCGACGACGCAGAAGGTGATCGCGGCAGTCTTCGCCGCCAAGCCCGATGCCAAGATCGTCGACCTGTCGGCGGACTTCCGGCTGTCCGATCCGGCGGCTTACGCGAAGTGGTACGGCCACGAGCACGCCGCGACCGAACTGCAGAAGCAGGCGGTCTACGGACTGGTCGAGGTCTACCGGCGCGACATCAAGCGGGCGCAGCTTGTCGCCAATCCCGGCTGCTACACCACCTGCGCGCAGTTGCCGCTCGTGCCACTGATCAAGGCCAAGGCGATCGACCTCGACGAGATCGTCGTCGATGCCAAGTCAGGCATGACCGGCGCCGGCCGCTCGGCCAAGGAAGCGATGCTGTTCTCGGAAGTGTCGGAAGGGTTCAACGCCTATGGCGTCGGCCAGCACCGGCACATGGCCGAGCTCGATCAGGAATTCTCCAAGGCCGCGGGCCGCGACGTGGTGGTGACGTTCACGCCGCATCTGGTGCCGATGAACCGTGGCATCCTCTCGACCATCTATGTGCGCGGCAAGCGCGGTCGCACCGCGCAGGACCTCTACGACATCCTGGCGAAGCAATACGCCAAGGAGGAGTTCGTGCATGTTCTGCCGTTCGGCGAGACGCCGCACACCCGGCATATCCGCGGTTCGAACATGACGTTCATCGGCGTCGCCAAGGATCGTCAGGAGGGGCGGGCGATCCTCGTCAGCGCGCTCGACAATCTGGTGAAGGGCGCGTCGGGTCAGGCCGTGCAGAACATGAACCTGATGCTCGGCTTCCCTGAAGCCGCCGGGCTGGAGCAGGTCGCGCTGTTTCCGTAAGCGGCTGCGTTCCGCAGACAGTGTAGCCGGTCAGGCTCGCCGCCTGGCCGGCTTCACTTTTACGCCCAGCCGAAGATCGCCAGCACCAGCGCGACCTGAGCGGCGAAGCCGATCGCGAAGGCGATCGTGCGCAGCACCGGAATGCCGGCGGTGTAGACGACGACGTGCAGCAGCCGCGCCCAGAAATAGACGGCGCAGGCGACGGCCGTGGTGTGGTTGGCGACGCCGAGCGTATCGAGGATCAGCACCAGCGGTGCAAAGATCATCAAATTCTCGACCGCATTGGTGTGCGCGAAATAGAGACGCATCGCCCAGCCGTGCTGCGGCTTGTCGTTTGCGGTCGGGTTGGCCATGGCCCCGCTCAGGCCGCGCACGCGGATGCGGTCGAGGATATAGGGCACCCACATCAGCCCGGTCAGCACGACTGTCAGGGTCAGCCAGAACAGTTCCTTGGTCATGAAAGTCTCCGCAACGTCGGGAAGGAAGGATCGTGAGAAGGGTCAGGACGTGACGCGCACATAGGAGCCGGGCGCGTCCTCGATCGGTTTGAAGGCGTCGCCGCCCGGTTTGCGCGGCGGCACGGTGTCGGCGTTGAGCGACTTGATCCAGTCGATCCAGTCCGGCCACCAGGAGCCGGGGTGCTCGGTGGCTTTCGCCATCCATGTGTCGATGTCGGCGTCCTTCGGCGTGTCGCCGGTCCAGAACTGGTATTTCTGCTTGGCCGGCGGATTGACCACGCCGGCGATGTGGCCTGAGCCCGACACGACGAACTTCACCGGCCCGCCGAAGAAGGTGCAGCCGAGCGCGACCGACTTCGCTGGTGCGATGTGGTCCTCGCGCGTCGCCAGATTGTAGACCGGCACCTTCACCTTCTTCAGATCGAGCGCGACGTTGTCGATCGTCATCTTGCCGGCGCTCAGCAGATTGTTGAGATAGCAGTTGCGCAGATAGAACGAGTGGTTCGCCGCCGGCATCCGCGTCGCGTCGGAAGTCCAGTAGAGCAGGTCGAACGGGAACGGCGTCTTGCCCTTGAGGTAGTTGTTGATCACGTAGGGCCAGATCAGATCGTTCGAGCGCAGCATGTTGAAGGCGTTGGCCATCTTCGTGCCGGCGAGATAGCCGCGCTCCTGCATCTGTTGCTCGAGCGCGCTGATCTGTTCCTCGTCGACGAACACCTTGAGATCGCCGGCGTGACGGAAATCCACCTGCGCGGCGAAGAACGTCGCGGAGGCGACGCGATCCTGCTTGGTGGCCGCGAGATAGGCGAGGGTGACCGCGAGCAGCGTTCCGCCGACGCAATAGCCGATCATGTGCGCGGTCTTCTCGCCGGTGATGGCGGCGACCGTATCGAGCGCGGCGATCGGCCCGCCGCGCATATATTCGGCGAAGCCTTTCTGCGCGAGTTGTTCGTCCGGATTGACCCAGGAGATCACGAACACGGTGAGCCCCTGATCGACGCACCACTTGATGTAGGATTTTTCCGGATTGAGATCGAGGATGTAGAATTTGTTGATCCACGGCGGCACGATCAGCAGCGGCGTCTTCAACACGGTCTCGGTCGTCGGCGTGTACTGGATCAACTGCATCAGGTCGTTCTGGAACACGACCTTGCCCGGCGTCAGCGCGAGGTTTTTTCCGACCGCGAATTTCGACGGATCGGACTGGGTTATCTTCAGGTCGCCATGGCCGGCTTTGATGTCCTCGGCGAGATTGTGCATCCCGCGCGCCAGGTTCTCCGCGTTCGATGTCAGCGTTTCGCGCATCAGCTCCGGATTGGTGAGCACGAAGTTCGACGGCGACATCGCATTGGCGATCTGGCGGATATAGAACTCCGCCTTTTGCCGCGTATGCGGATCGAGCGTCTCCGCCTGATCGACCAGCTTGTTGGCCCAGTCGACGGAGAGCAGGTAGGTCTGCTTCAGGAAATCGTAAAACTGGTTCGACGACCATTCCGGGTCGGCAAAGCGCTTGTCGCGCGGATCGGCCGCGATCACCGGCTCCGCCGGTTCGCCGGTCATACGCTTCATGGTGGAAGCCCAGAGATCGAGATAGGCGCGGCCCAGCGAGGTCTGGAGTTCGACGGTACGGTTCGGCTCCGACAGCCAGTAATCGGCGACCTGGCCGAGCGTCTTCACGACCTCGGTGATCTCGTCCGCCAGCGCCGGCTTGAACGCGCCTTCCTCGCGAGGCTTCAGGTAGGCCGCGAGCGCCTTGCCGCCTTCCTCGACCATGCGCGCGAGGTTGCGCGAGAAGGTCTCGATGTCGACGTCGCCGACCTTGAGCGGTTCGGACGGAACCTGGTTCATTCGCCTGACTGCCGTATCTCCGCCGAGAGTGGCGCTGCCCTGCCGGTAGCGCAAGGCGGGCGCCAGAACGTCTCGACCAAGGTTAACCTGTTTCGTTTGATCATGCTTCCGACAAATTCAGCTTATTAGTCGCAGCCACGAGCGCATGATAGACTTCCCCGAGTCTGTAACCCCTTGATGAAGATCGATAACCGCCAGACCCTGCACCAATGACATTGCGCTGCAACAATTGGTTCTGCTCCGCCCTGAGCGCCTTCGCGGTGCTGTCGGGGGCGGCGTTGCTGTCCAGTTGCTCGGCGGCCGGGGTCGGCGAGACCATTCCTCAGGGGCTCGGCGGCCTGCCGACCAATGCGCCGTCCCGTCCGGTGACCCCGGGGGTCTATCCGGCGGTCCATGACATCCCGCCGCCCCGGCAGGACCGGCCCCTCAGCGTCGAGGATCAGGACAAGCTGGAACAGGACCTCAAGGACCTGAAGGCCCGCCAGGAAACCCGCGCCAAGGCTGACGACGACGAGGCGCAGCCCGCGCCCGCGACGAAGGGCGCGGCCGCTGGTGCCGCGGGTGGCGCCGCAAAGAAAAAGACGCCGCAAACGCCGGCTGGCACCGGCAAAAACCCGTGATACAAGCTGCGCCCACGATCATCGCGCGGTCCCGCAAGGTTTAGAATATGGCCAGG
>JBQCFU010000341.1:0-6475 GCA_051958775.1 Pseudolabrys sp. | reverse complement strand
CGGCCGGCTGCAATTGGGAATCAGCCGCGGCTCGCCGGAGCAGGTGATCGATGGCTGGCGCTATTTCGGCTATCAGCCCGCCGAAGGCGAGGATGCGTCAAGCATGGCGCGGCGTCACGCCGAAGTGTTTCTCGACGTGCTGCGCGGGCAAGGTTTCGCCAAGCCCAATCCGCGGCCGATGTTTCCCAATCCGCCGGGGCTGCTGCGCATCGAGCCGCATTCGGAAGGATTGCGCGAGCGGATCTGGTGGGGTGCGAGCTCCAACGCCACCGCGGTGTGGGCGGCAAAGCTCGGCATGAACCTGCAAAGCTCGACGTTGAAGGACGACGAGAACGGCAAGCCGTTCCACGTGCAGCAGGCCGAGCAGATCCGCGCGTATCGCGCCGCGTGGAAGGAAGCCGGCCATACGCGCACGCCGCGCGTATCGGTGAGCCGCAGCATCTTTGCGCTCGTCAGCGACGAGGACCGGATGTATTTCGGCGGCGGCCGTCCGGAGGAAGACCAGATCGGCTTCATCGACGAGAAGACGCGCGCGATCTTCGGCCGCAGCTACGCGGCGGAGCCGGATGTGCTCGTCAAACAGCTCGCGGAAGATGAGGCGATCGCCGAAGCGGATACGTTGCTGCTCACCGTGCCGAACCAACTCGGCGTCGCCTACAACGCGCACGTGATCGAGGCGATCCTCAAGCACGTCGCGCCGCCGCTCGGCTGGCGCTGACGTGTGACGCTCAGTGCACGGTCGCCGCTGTTTCCTCAAACTGGCCGGACTCGACGGCGACCGGGAACGAGTTGTTGGTGCGATAGGCCGACAGCGCCGCGGCGAGCAGGTCGGTCTTCTTCAACAACACGCGCGGCTTCGGCACGTAATAGCGTCCGACCGGCACCATCGGCCGCGGCCGCACCACGATCGCCATCAGCCGATCGCGCAAAGCGGACGGTGATGTCGGCTGCACCAGGAATTCGTGCACGCCGAGCCGCAGCGCCGCATTGACGCGCGAGCGCTGCGCCATCCGCGTCAGCATGATGATCGGCAGATTGGGACGCGGGAAACGGCCGGGCGTCCGCACGATCTGCATCACCTGCGGGCCGCTGAGGACCGGCATATCCCAGTCGAGGATCATCACGTCGGGATTGGCGGTACGGATTACGCCGAGCGCTTCGACGCCGTCGGCAGCCTCATAGATCAGCTTCGCGCCCACATTGGTGAGCATCATCCGCGTCAGCTTGCGGGTATAGGAGTTGTTGTCGACGATCAGGATCGACAGCCGCTCGATCAGCTTTTCTTTCTGCAGCGTGTTCATGGCGCGCCCGATCCTGGGGAACCAGAGCTAACAGCGGCAGACTGAACATTTCCTAAAGCGACGTCGTGAACGGATTGCAAACGCGGGGTTTGGCCGGGTCAGTGCAGCCGTGGCCGCTTGAGGAATTTGGCGCGGTCCGACGAATTGACCCGCACATCGAAGGTCACGTCGTCGCGGTGCACCGTGAGCGGCACCTCGACGCCGGCCGTTCCCAGCGACCAGAGCGCCCGGTAGAGCTCGGCCAGCGACGTCACCGGCGTACCGGCCACGGCCACCAGTTCGTCGCCGGTGCGCAACTGCGCACGCGCCGCCGGACCATTCGGTGCGAGGCCGACCAGCACGACCTTGTCCTCCGCTTCCGTCGAATAGATGCCGAGCCACGGCCGCACCGGCTTGTCCGTGCGGCCATGGCGCGTCAGCGAGGAAAGGATCGGCGGCAGCAGATCGATCGGCACCATCATGTTCAGATGGTCATGCGCGGAATCACGGCCGCCTTCGAGCTGCAGCGAACCGATGCCGCACAGCTTGCCGTCCGGGCCGAGCAGCGCAGTGCCGCCCCAGTTGGGGTGCGCCGGCGCGGTGAAGATCGCGTCGTCAAGCAGATATTCCCAGTAGCCGGCGAATTCCTGGCGCGCCGCCACTTCCGCCGCGACCGACCGGGCGATGCCGCCCGCGCCCGCGACCACCACCGGATCGCCCGCGGTCAGGATCGCCGACGAACCGAGCGACAGCGGCGTCTGCGACACTTTCGTCAGCGCCTGGACGAGACCGAAGCCGGTCTCGGCATCGAAGCCAAGCGCATGGCCCTGCGCCACATGGCCATCGGCGAGATGCAGCCACACGGTTTCCGCCTCGGTGATCAGATAGCCGATGGTGAGCACCAGGCCGTCGTCGATCAACACACCGTGACCGGCGCGCTCGGTGCCCAGCGTTTCAGCAGTGAAAGCGTCCGAGGGAACCGTGACGTGCAATCCCACGACCGCCGCCAGCGCCTGCGCCAGATCGTAATCGTAGTCCTTCAGGCGCGGTTGCGCCTGATGCGGGATTTTCCATTCGCCGGCAATCGCCATCACATTATTTTCCTGTTTATCCTGCGCACGCGTGAACCGATTGGTAGTGAAATCTGACAAAGCTGCGGGATCAAGGATCAAGATCATGTCGCATCCCCGCGGCAGGATCCGGTGGCCCGTCCCGGGGGCTGAAGCGAGGTTACCTTCTATGACGACCGCCCTGCCCCGCTGGTTCCCGCGCTCCGCCTGGCCTCGATACGCCATCGCCGCCGCGGCGGCCATGTGGACGTTCGGCGCCGTCGTGCCGGCACAAGCTGGGCTGTTCGACTGGTTCGACGGGCCGCGCGCGGAAGTCATCCCCGATGACATGCCGCGCACCCTCCGGCCCAAACCACAGATCAGGGCACACGACAAGTCACGGGCGCGCAAGGCTCACGATACGGCCACCAGGCTGCCGGGCGCGAAAGTCCCCGCCGGCCCGATGCAGCTCATCGTCTCGACCGCGCGCCAGCGCGTCACCTGGTACAGCAACGGCGTCGCCGTTGCCGAAGCGCCGGTCTCGACCGGCGTGCCGGGTCATCCGACGCCGCTCGGCATCTTTTCGGTGATCGCCAAGTCGCGCCATCATAAATCGAATATCTACAGCGATGCGCCGATGCCCTATATGCATCGCATCACCTGGTCCGGCATAGCGCTGCATCAGGGTCCGCTACCAGGCCGGCCGGCCTCGCACGGCTGCATCCGCCTTCCGGAAAACTTCGCCAGCCGGCTGTTCGCCACCAGCAAGCTCGGCGCCCGCGTCATCATCACCCGCGATCCGGTCGCTCCGGTCGCCATCGACAGCCCGCGCCTGTTCTCGCCGGCGGAAGCGGTGCCCGTGCCGAGCGCTGAACTGGTGCCGGAGGCGCAGCGCCTGATCGAGCGCGCCGCCGCGGAAATGGGTGTGATGGCGAAGCCCGCCAACCCCACCCAAACCGCGAGCGTCAAAATCGCCGACGTTACCGGGTCCGTGGTCGACACGATGCCGCCGGTGGTGGCGGCCCCGCAGTTGGTCTTCCCGGCGGAAACGCCGAACCGCAAAGGTCCGGTGCAGGCTTTCGTCAGCCGCAAGGACGGCAAGCTCTATGTGCGGCAAGGCTTCGCGCCGCTGTTCGAAACGGCCGTGACTATCGCCGATCCCAAGGAGCCGTGGGGCACCCATGTGTTCACGGTGATGGAGATCAAGGATGGCGCGCCGCGCTGGACCGCGATCACCGTGCCGAGCGGTTATGCCGCAGCGGCCGAGGCCAAGCCGGGCCGCAAAATATCGGCCAGGGAAGCCGCGCGCCGCGCCGCTCGCGCTTACGATCTCGCCCATGCGCCGAGCGCCAAGGACGCGCTGGAGCGCTTCACCATGCCGCCCGAGGCGCGCCAGCGGATCGCGGCGCTGCTGGCGCCAGGCTCGTCGCTGATCGTGTCGGACAATCCGCTCAGCGACGAAACCGGCCTTGAAACAGATTTCATCGTCCTGACGCACTGAGAGGCCGATAGCACCCTTGCGTGGGGCGCCGATGACAGCGGCGGTGTCCGCCCTTACATAGGCCGGATGGTTCCGCTCTCCGTCCTCGATCTCTCCCCCGTCGTATCCGGTGCCGGCGCCGCCCAGGCGCTGCGCAACACGCTCGATCTCGCGCGCACCGCCGACGCGCTCGGCTACACACGCTACTGGCTCGCCGAGCATCACAATATGCCGGCGATCGCCTCGTCGGCGCCCGACATCATGATCGGCCAGATCGCCGCGCAGACGCAGCACATCCGCGTCGGCTCCGGCGGCGTGATGCTGCCGAACCACGCGCCGCTCACGGTCGCGGAACGCTTCAAGGTACTGGAGGCGCTTTATCCCGGCCGCATCGATCTCGGTCTCGGTCGCGCGCCGGGCACGGACCAGATCACATCCTATGCACTGCGCCGCCGCCAGGGCATCAGCGAGGAAGACGATTTTCTCGACCGCTTTCAGGAACTGGTGCTGCTGGAGACGCGCGCCTTTCCGGCCGGTCATCCGTTCCAGAATGTGCGGGCGATGCCCGCCGACGTGCCGCTGCCGCCGATCTGGCTGCTCGGCTCCAGCGATTACAGCGCGCGGCTCGCGGCGCAGATCGGTGCCGGCTTTTCCTTCGCCGCGCATTTCTCCGATCTCGATCCGGCGATCCCGATGCGACTCTATCGCGAAAGCTTCAAACCTTCGGCGCGCATGCAGACGCCGCAAGCGATCCTTGCCCTCGCCGTGATCTGCGCCGACAGCGACGAGGAAGCCGACCGGCTCGCCTCCGCCGCCGATCTGCATTTCGTGCGCCGCGCGAAAGGCGAATATCTACCGCTCGCGTCGCCGGAAGAAGCTGCGGCCTATCCCTACACCGCCATCGACCGCGAGCGGATTGCCTATAACCGCCGCCGTCTCGTGGTCGGTGGACCGAAGACCGTGCACGAACGGCTGAGCGCCGCCATCACCTCGACCCAAGCTGATGAATTGATGGTGACGACCATGGTGCACAGCCACGACGCGCGCAAACGCTCCTATGCGCTGCTCGCCGAGATGTTCGGACTGCAGTCACCCAACGTTCAGCGCTGATCGCCACACCCTCAACTGCGCTCCCTCTCCCCGAAGGGGAGTGGGTTGGGGGTGAAGGTGCTTGATCGTGAGAGCGTCACCCGTCCCTGCTCGCCTTGGCTCACAAGGACGACCTCGCCCCATGGGAGAGGTAAACAGAGCACGCTGCTGCGCTTCTGGCCGGGCTTCCATTGATCCCCGCGGATGGGTTAGGGTCCGCGCGATTTTTCATGTTGCGTTGAAGGAGGTTTCATTGGGTCAGCATCTCACGCTCACCGCCAAGGATGGCCACACGCTCGGTGCCTATCGCGCCGACCCAGCCGGCACACCGAAAGGCGCCATCGTCGTCATTCAGGAGATTTTCGGCGTCAACAGCCACATCCGCAACGTGGCGGACCGGTTCGCGCAGGATGGTTATGTGGCGATCGCGCCCGCCCTGTTCGACCGGCAGGAAAAGGATTTCCAATCCGGCTACACGCCCGACGAGATCGCCCATGCGCGCAAGTTCATCGCCAAGCCCGACTGGGACGCGATGCTGCGTGACACCCAGGCCGCGATCGACGCGGTGAAGTCCGCCGGTCCGGCCGCCGTGATCGGCTATTGCATGGGCGGCAGCGTCGCCTTCCTCGCCGCAACGCGAGCGAGCGACGTGGCCTGCGCGGTCGGCTATTACGGCGGCGCCATCGTCAAGTTCGCCGACGAGAAGCCGAAGGTGCCGGTGATGCTGCATTTCGGCGCCAAGGATCAGGGCATTCCGCTGACCGACGTCGAGACGATCCGCAACAAGCGGCCGGATGTGGAGATCCATATCTACGACGACGCCGGCCACGGCTTTAACTGCGACGAGCGCGGCAGCTACGACAAGGGCAGCGCCGATATCGCGCTGAAGCGGACCCGCGACTTCCTGGCGAAGCACATGAAGAAGTAAGCGGACACACTTTCAAAACAGAACGGGCACCGTCGCAGCCGCGGCGGTGCCCGTTTCTTTTCAACGTATTGTCTCAGGCCAGCGCGTCGGCGATCGCCTTGCCGCAGATCATCGTATTGGCCGGGCCGCCGAGATCGCGGGTGCGCAGCTTCTCCTGCGCCAGCACCGTCTCGATCGCCTGCACCACCGCCTTCGCCGCATCGTGCTCGCCGAGATGGTCGAGCATCATCGCCGCCGACCAGATCTGCCCGACCGGGTTGGCGATGCCCTGACCGGCAATATCCGGCGCCGAACCGTGCACCGGCTCGAACAGCGACGGGAATTTGCGCTCCGGATTGATGTTGCCGGCCGGCGCGATGCCGATGGTGCCGGTGCAGGCCGGGCCGAGATCGGACAGGATGTCGCCGAACAGATTGGAGCCGACCACGACATCGAAGCGATCCGGATTGAGCACGAAATGCGCCACCAGGATATCGATGTGATACTTGTCGACGGCGATGCCGGGATACTGCTTCGCCATCTCCTCGACACGCTCGTCCCAATACGGCATCGTGATCGAGATTCCGTTAGACTTGGTGGCCGAGGTCAGATGCTTCTTCGGCCGTGACTGCGCCAGTTCGAACGCAAATTTCAGAATGCGGTCGACGCC
>JBQCFU010000340.1:0-5284 GCA_051958775.1 Pseudolabrys sp. | reverse complement strand
GGGATCGACGCGTACCGTCACGGCAAACCGGCCATCATCGCGCAACGCCTTGTCGAGCACTTCGGTATGGCGGTGCAGCCAGCTGATGCCCTCGCCGTCGGCCGGATCGAGATCGAGCGTGAAAGTCAGCCGGTTCGCGCTGATCCGCGTTTCGACCATATCGATCAGCCGGTCGATGCCCTCTCCCGTCAGCGCCGATACGGGAACGGCACGCTCGCTCTCCGGCTGCCGTTCGATGCGATTGAACAGCGATAAACGTTCTTCTTCCGACAGCCGGTCGATCTTGTTCCAGACCTCGACGATCCGGTGCCGGTTTGCGAGATCGATGCCGAGCTCCTGCAACACATGCGCAACGTCCTTCGCCTGCGCTTCCGTATCCGGATGCGACAGGTCGCGGACATGCAGGATCACGTCGGCTTCGATCACTTCTTCCAGCGTCGCGCGGAATGCCGCGACCAGCATGGTCGGCAGATCGGAGATGAATCCGACCGTATCGGACAGGATGATGCGCGCGCCATGGGGCAGATCGAGCGCGCGCAATGTGGGGTCGAGCGTCGCGAACAGCATATCCGCTTCGAGCACGCTGGCGCGCGTCAGCCGGTTGAACAAGGTCGACTTGCCGGCATTGGTGTAGCCCACCAGCGCAACGATCGGATACGGCACGCGCCGCCGGCTTTCACGATGCAGACCACGCGTGCGCTTGACCTTCTCAAGGTCCGCTTCGATCCGCGCCAATCGTTCCTCGATCAACCGACGGTCGGTTTCGAGTTGTGTCTCGCCCGGCCCGCCGAGAAAGCCGAAGCCGCCGCGCTGGCGTTCGAGATGCGTCCAGGAGCGTACCAGCCGACTCTTCTGATAAGTCAGATGCGCGTGCTCGACCTGCAACGTACCTTCGCGGGTGCGCGCACGCCGGCCGAAGATTTCGAGAATGAGCCCGGTGCGGTCGAGCACCTTGGCGTTCCACGCTTTCTCCAGATTGCGCTGCTGCATCGGCGAGACGGGTGAATCCATCACCACGATCCCGACCTCGCCGCTTTTCACGACGCCGGCGATCTCGTCGACTTTGCCCTTACCGAGATAGGTTGCCGGACGAATATCGGCGAGCGGCACGAGACCCGACTCGACCACATTGAGGTCGATTGCCCGCGCGAGGCCGACAGTCTCTTCAAGCCGCGCCGCGGGCGATCGCGCGCCCGGCGCCGTGGTATCGCGACGCAGATACGGTTCGATAACAAGCGCGCGCCCGGTCTCCGCAGCTTCCGCGGAGGCAGGACGATTGGCGCGGTCGTCGCGCTGACGGTCTTCCAACTACGCTTTGTCCCCGGGGGCGTCTTCGCCGCCCTCGAACAATTGCACCGGATGCCCCGGCATGATGGTCGAGATCGCATGCTTGTAGACAAGCTGCGAATGTCCATCCCGGCGCAACAAGACGCAGAAATTGTCGAACCAGGTGACGACGCCCTGCAGCTTGACACCGTTGACCAGGAAGATGGTCAGCGGGATCTTGGCCTTACGGACGTGATTGAGAAAAGTGTCCTGGAGGTTCTGGGGTCGTTCGGCCGCCATCGCCATTATTCCTTTTTTGCCCGCGTCTTACGCGCGAGACCGGTTATTTCGGGCCAGTCGATGCCCACTCCTTATTGCCGCCTTGCGGCGGAAAGTCGTCTCGTGCCCCTGCGCCGGGCCGGCGGGGCTGGCTGGCCGATGACATTAGACGGTAGGGCGCGCAGAGGCGCAAGCGCCCTCACGGCCAACTTCCAGCAAAACCGCGCTTTTCCCGGTCGATAATTTGGCCAAGAAGATCATGTGGATTGGGCAAAACGATGGAAATCGCGCCTCAGGGCGCGGGTCAGCGGACCGGGGCTTCCCGTCCCGACCGGCTGTCCGTCGATCTTGACCACGGGCATCACCGTCTGGCTCGCCGACGTCACGAAAGCCTCCCGGGCCGCAAGGGCTTCCTCGACCGTAAATCCACGCTCGGCCAGGGTCAGGCCCATGGCGGCAATGGCGTCCAGCAGGGTGGTGCGCGTCACGCCGCGCAGGATGTGATGATCGACCTTGCGGGTCACCAGGGTGCCGTCCCGGGCGACGATCCAGGCATTGGAGGATGCGCCTTCGGTGATCTCACCGGCGCTGTCGACGAGCCAGGCTTCCCGTGCCCCGCGATCGCGCGCCGCCTGCTTGGCAAGCACGTTCGGCAGGAGGCCGACGGATTTGATGTCGACCCGACCCCAGCGGACGTCGGGTACGGTGATAACCGCGATCCCCTGCTCGGCCAGTTGCTCGATGACACCCGGATCGATTGACCGCGCGGTGACGACGAGCGTCGGCGGGGTCTTGCTGTCCGGAAACGGAAAATCACGGCGCGCGCTGCCGCGCGTGACCTGCAAATAGACGATGCCGTCTCGGACGAGATTTCGCGCAATCGTCTCGCGCAGCACGATCCGAAGGGCGGTCTCTGTCATCGGCATGCGGATCCGTAATTCAGACAGAGAGCGCTGCAGGCGTGCGAGATGGCGCTCTTCATCAACCAGCAATCCGTCTTGCACCTGGCAGACTTCATAGACGCCATCAGCGAACTGGAAGCCACGATCCTCGATATCGACGCAGGCGTGGGCACGCGGCAGATAGCGACCGTTGACGTAAGCGATCCGGGACATACGGTGATGTGCCTATCCGATGCCGAGTGCTTTGAGCTTGCGATGCAATGCCGAGCGTTCCATGCCGACAAACTCCGCGGTGCGGGAAATGTTGCCGCCAAACCGGCTGATTTGCGCGACCAGATATTCACGCTCGAACATTTCGCGCGCATCACGCAGCGGCAGGCCCATCAGATGCTCGCCGCCATTGCCGTTCGGCATGCTCGGCACCATCGAACCGACATCCTGCGGCAGCATGCTGGCGTCAACCACGGCCTCCGGATCGCCGCCAGCCAGGATCATCAGGCGTTCGACGTTGTTGCGGAGCTGGCGAACATTGCCCGGCCAGTCGTGCGATTGCAGCACGGCCATCGCATCTTCGCCAATTTTCCGCACCGGCAGACCGGTCGACTGCGAAATCTGCTCCATGAAGAAATCGACGAGCAGCGGAATGTCCTCGCGCCGCTCGGCGAGCGGCGGCACGCGGATCGGGACGACCGACAGCCGGTGATAGAGGTCTTCACGGAAATGACCGTCCGCGATTTCGGATTCGAGATTGCGACCGGTGGACGAGACGATGCGCACATCGACGGATACCTTGGCGGTGCCACCGACGCGCTGAAACGTCTGATCCACCAATACGCGAAGAATCTTGTTCTGCGTCTCGCGCGGCAGATCGGCCACTTCATCGATGAACAGCGTCCCGCCATGCGCCTCTTCGAGCGCACCGGGTGTCCGCCCTTCGGTCGATCCGTTCGAACCGTTGGAGCGGTCGACGCCAAACAGCTCTGTTTCCATCCGCTCCGGCGTGATCGCCGCCGCGTTGATGGCGACGAACGGCGCATTGGCGCGGGCCGACAGCGCATGCAGCGAACGTGCAACGAGTTCCTTGCCGGCGCCGGGCGGCCCGACAATGAGAATGCGGCTGTTGGTCGGCGCCGCTTTCTCCACCACCTGACGAAGCTGGGTGATCGCCGGCGACTTGCCGACCAATGTCGTCGCGGAGGGCGCCAGCGCCTTGAGCTCCTTCACCTCGCGCCGCAGCCGCGAGGTTTCCAGCGCGCGATCGGCGACAAGGCAGAGCCGGTCGGCCTTGAACGGCTGCTCGATGACATCGTAAGCGCCGAGCGTGGTGGCGGCGACCGCCGTTTCGATATTGCCGTGGCCGGAAATCATCACCACAGGCAGATCGGGATGTTCCTTCTTCACCGCTTCGAGAAGCTGCAAGCCGTCGAGCCGGCTGCCCTGCAACCAGATATCGAGGAACACCAGATTGGGACGCCGCGACGCGATCGCGTTCAGCGCATCATCGGCGTCGCGCGCCGTGCGCGTCGCATAACCTTCGTCCTCGAGAATGCCGGCTACCAGATCGCGGATATCCGCTTCATCGTCGACAATCAGAATTTCCGAAGCCATTGTCGCCCCATTCAGTCCTACGCACTCATTGCTGTGCGGCCGAGGCCGCCTGCGGGACATCGGCAAAGCGCAGCGTCATCCACGCTCCCTGCTGTCCCGGAAATTTTTCCGATGCATCGCGCAGCTCGATTGAGCCGCCGTGCTCCTCCAGAATACGGCCGACGATGGCGAGACCGAGACCGGTGCCCTTCTCGCGCGTCGTCACATAAGGTTCGAGCAGTCGGCTGCGGCCTTCCTTCGGCAAGCCGATGCCGTTGTCGATCACATCGATGACGATATGGTCGCCGTCGCGTATCGCGGCGACGCGAATGTGCCCGCGTTCGGCCCCGGCCGGGCGCGCAGCAATCGCTTCCGTCGCGTTCTTGACGATGTTGGTCAGCCCCTGCGAGATCAGCCGCCGGTCGAAATGCGCGAGCATCGGGTCTTCGGCGGTCTCGACGTCGAAATCGATCTCGGGATTGGAAACTTTCTGCAGGAACACGGCCTGCCGCACGGTGTCGGCCACGTCTTCGCGGGCGATGACGGCCTTTGGCATCCGCGCGAACTTGGAGAATTCGTCGACCATCCGGCGGATATCGTCGACCTGCCGCACAATGGTGTCGGTGCATTGCTGAAACACCGCGGGATCGTCGGTGATCGTTTTTCCGTATTTCCGCCGCAGCCGCTCGGCCGATAACTGGATCGGCGTCAGCGGGTTCTTGATTTCATGCGCGATGCGCCGCGCGATATCGGCCCAAGCCGAACTGCGCTGGGCCGCGACCAGTTCGGTAATGTCGTCGAGTGTGATGACGTAGCCATGATGCGCTTCGCTCGATTGCTCGCTGGTCACACGCACGGAAAGATTCCGGTCGCGGCCGCCCCGAGTCAGCGTCACCTGATCCTGCGCCACGCGCGCGCCGGATTGCGCCGTCTCCATGATCTGCGCCAATTCCGGAACGACGCTCGCGACCGGATGGCCGAGCGCATCGGCTTCATGGCAGCCGACCAGTTTCTCCGCCGAACGGTTCATGATGCTGATCCGCCCCTCTCCGTCGACACCAATGACGCCGGCGCTCGCGCCGGAGAGCACCGCCTCGGTAAACCGGCGGCGGCTGTCGATGGTGTCGCGCGCACGGACGATATCGTTGCGCTGCGCGCGCAACTCCTGCGTCATCCGGTTGAAGGTTTCGCCAAGCTGCGCGAGATCGCCTTCAGACCGCCGGATCGGCACCTGAACATAGAGGTTTCCG
>JBQCFU010000339.1:0-3595 GCA_051958775.1 Pseudolabrys sp. | reverse complement strand
AAGGCATTCTGACCACCCGCGGCGGCATGACATCGCACGCCGCCGTGGTCGCGCGCGGTATGGGCAAGCCTTGCGTCTCCGGCTGCGGCGCGATCCGCGTCGATTACGGCCGCGGGCTGATGAGCATCGGTTCGCGTACCTTCAAGACCGGAGACGTCATCACCATCGACGGTTCGCTCGGTCAGGTGCTGGCCGGCCGCAAGCCGAAGATCGATCCGGAACAGTCACGCGAGTTCGGCACGCAGATGAACTGGGCCGACCACGTCCGCAAGAAAGGCGACTACATCACTGTCGACGGTTCGACCGGTCAGGTACTGGCCGGCCGCGTAGCGATGATCGAGCCCGAACTGTCCGGTGAATTCGCGACGCTGATCGGCTGGGCGGATGCCGTGCGCAAGCTCGGCGTGCGTTCCAATGCCGACACGCCGGCGGATGCCCGCGCCTCGATCCGCTTCGGTGCGGAAGGCATCGGCCTCTGCCGCACCGAGCATATGTTCTTCGATGATGCGCGCATCCAGGCGGTGCGCGAGATGATCCTGTCGGACGACGAAAAGCAGCGCCGTGCCGCTCTGGCCAAGCTGCTGCCGTTCCAGCGCGCCGACTTCGTCGAGCTGTTCGAGATCATGGAAGGGCGGCCGGTGACGATCCGTCTGCTCGATCCGCCGCTGCACGAATTCCTGCCGCACACCGACAAGGAATTGCAGGCGGTCGCGGTGGCGATGGGTGCCGATCCGAAGAAGCTGGCCGACCGCGCGCTGTCGCTGTCGGAGTTCAACCCGATGCTCGGCTTCCGCGGTTGCCGTCTGGCGATCGCCTATCCCGAGATCGCGGAAATGCAGGCGCGCGCGATCTTCGAAGCCGCGGCCGACGTCCAGAAGAAGACCGGCAAGCCGGTCATGCCGGAAGTGATGGTGCCGCTGATCGCCACCAAGGCCGAGTTCGATCTGGTGAAAGAGCGGATCGATGCCATGGCCGAAGCGGTGAAGAAGGAGAAGGGCGCCAAGCTGAACTATCAGGTCGGCACCATGATCGAGCTGCCGCGCGCTGCGCTGAAGGCCGGCGAGATCGCCGAGACGGCGGAGTTCTTCTCGTTCGGCACCAACGACCTGACGCAGACCGCGTTCGGCATTTCGCGCGACGATGCTGCGAGCTTCCTCGGCATCTACACCGCGCGCGGCATCATCCCGAGCGACCCGTTCATCTCGATCGACCAGGATGGCGTGGGCGAGCTGGTGCAGATCGGTGTCGATCGCGGGCGCGCCGTGCGCAAGAAGCTCAAGGTCGGCATCTGCGGCGAGCACGGCGGCGATCCCGCCTCGGTCGCGTTCTGCCACCGGGTCGGGCTCGACTATGTGTCCTGCTCGCCGTTCCGTGTGCCGATCGCGCGGCTTGCGGCTGCGCAGGCGGCGCTCGGCAAGGACGTCGCCAGCCAGGCGTAACGCCGGCACGAAAACGAAAAGGCCCGGGAAAACCCGGGTCTTTTTCTTTTGCGGTGAGGTTGCGGCTAGACCGCGACTTTGGCGAGGAAGCCGTCGACATTCTCGCGCAGTTTCGACACTGCGGCTTCGACCGCAGTCGAGGCGCCGAGCACGGTCTCGGCCGAACTGCGGGTTTCGCTGACGGCGCCGGACACTTCGCTCAGCACGGTGACGACGAGGCTCGTGCCTTTCGCCGCGTGGGTTACGTTGTGGGAGATTTCGCCGGTGGCGGCGCTCTGCTGCTCGACCGATGCGGAAATCGCTGACGTATATTGATCGATCTCCTGCATGCGCGCGGCGATGCCGCGGATCGCGTCGACGGCGCTGCCGGTGGAATTCTGCACGCCGGCGATATGGCTCGCGATCTCCTCGGTTGCTTTCGCCGTCTGTACGGCGAGCGACTTCACCTCGGCAGCCACCACCGCGAAGCCACGGCCGGCTTCGCCGGCGCGGGCGGCCTCGATGGTGGCGTTGAGCGCCAGCAGGTTGGTCTGTTCGGCAATGGCGCGGATCAGCTTGACGACATCGCCGATCTTCTGCGCGCCATCGGTCAGGCCGCCGATGTCGGAATCCGTTGCATTGGCCTGTGTCGTGGCGAGCCGTGCGACTTCGGAGGCATGGACGAGCTGACGGCTGATCTCGGCGATCGAGTGCGACAGTTCGTCGGATGCTGCCGCGGCGCTCTCCACATTGGTCGAGGCTTCATTGAAGGCATGCACAGCGTCGGCAGTGCGCTCGGAGGTCTGCTGCGAGGCACTGAACAGCGTGGCCGCCGTCAGCCGCATGCTGCCGGCATTTTCGGTAAGGCTGTCGACGAGTTCTTCGATCTGCGGGCGGAATTCGGCGATCGCCTGATCGAGGATTTCCCGCCGCTGCTCCTGCTCGCGGGCCGTCGTACGTTCACGCTCGGCCGCGCTGAGTTCAGTGGCGTCCTCGTGGGTGGCGATCCAGCCGTCATCGACCGGCCGTTCGTTCACGGTGATCGTACGGTCGTTCACCTTGACGATTTGCACGCTCGGCTTGCCCGCTTGATTGCGAGCGATCACGTCGTCGACGTAAGCGTCGACGTCGCCGCTGAAATGCCCGGTTCCTTTGCGGTGACTCACGACATCGCGCAGCGTCGCGCCGGGCTTCACTACCGTGTCGGACATCCCGTACATCTCGATGTAGCGCCGGTTACAGAACAGCAGGACACCCTTGCTGCTCCACAGGCACAGCCCTTGCGACATGGAATCGAGCATGCCGGCGAGGCGGAGGCGCTCGCGGCGCCATTTCAGGGCGAAGCCGGCGAGAATGCAGCAGACAGCGAAAAGACCGATGGCGGCGCTTTGATTGAAAAGAATGCTCACCGCGGAAAAACCTCGGAAATGATGACAGTCCGGGGCCGCGAGTATCCCTGGCGGGGCTTTATTTATGGTTAACCGGGCATGAATCCCGGAACCGGATCGTTTGCGCGGCGTGCTGCAACGCGGGATGCGTGCAGGTAGACGGACGGATTTCCCATGCTAGCCTTCGGCCGGGGCGCGCGGACGGGACCGGGGGATCCATGACGGACGCAGAGAGGCCGGTGGCGGAGGAGCAGGTCGTCACCGAAGAGGGGCTGCGCAAGGCTGAAGAATACGTCCAGCAGGAAGAAGGTGCCGCCAACAGGCTGTCCGGCTGGGCCGGCATGATCGTGACCGGCATCGCCGTGGCGATGTCGCTGTTTCACCTCTATGCGGCTTACGAGATCGTCCCGACTCATCCGCTGCGCTATATCCACGTCGCCTTCGTGCTGGTGCTGATTTTCCTGCTGTTTCCGCTGGCGGCGCGTTTCCGCAATCGCATCCAGTGGTTCGATCTCATCCCCTGCGTGCTGGCGATTGCCGCACTCGGCTATGCGCTCTGGGGCGGCGACGATTTCACCGACCGCGCCGCGGTTCCGGAACGGCTCGATGTCGTCTTCGGCGTGATCCTGATCGTGCTGGTGCTGGAGGCGGCGCGCCGTACCACCGGCCCGATCATGCCGATCGTGTCGATCCTGTTCATCGTCTACGCGATGCTCGGCCCTTATTTGCCGCCGCCGTGGACGCATCGCGGCTTCGAGGTCGCGCGCCTCGTCGGCCATCTCTACATCA
>JBQCFU010000338.1:0-10370 GCA_051958775.1 Pseudolabrys sp. | reverse complement strand
CCTGGCCGGAAAGGCGCAGCTGGGGCTTCGAGGAGTTTGCCCGCCGGGCTGGCGATTTTGCCATGGCGGGCGCCATCGTTCTGCTTGATCGCGATGCCGAAGGCGTTTGTGCGGATGCGTCGCTGGTGTCGTTCGGCGCCGGCGATCGCGCCTTGCAGCTCGTGCGTGCCGAAGAGTGCCTGCGGGGCAGCGAGCTCTCGCCCGAAATTCTGGCGCAGGCTGCGCGGATTGCAGCCGAAGATTGCGAGCCGAAGTCGGATATGCATGCGCCGGCGGATTACCGCCGTGCTCTGCTGCAGACATTGATGCTGCGCGCGTTGAACGCCGCCGCCGGGCTCGAGCAGAGGGCAGTGTCCTGATGACGAGCGTTTCGGTGCGCGTGAATGGCCGTGCGGAGCAGCACGAGATTGAAGACAGGCTGACGCTCGCCGACTTTCTGCGGCAGACCTTGCGTCTGACCGGGACCCATGTCGGGTGCGAACATGGCGTTTGCGGTGCCTGCACGGTTCTGGTCGACGGCAGGGCGGTGCGGAGTTGCCTGATGTTCGCGGTGCAGGTGGATGGCAGCGAAGTCGTCACCGTCGAGGGGCTTTCGCCAGAAGGGGAGTTGTCTCCCCTGCAACGGGCCTTTCGCAAGCATCACGCCCTGCAGTGCGGGTTTTGTACGCCGGGTATGCTGATCACTGCGCAGGCGCTCATCGATGGTGAAGCTGATCTCACCGCCGAGCGCGTGCGCGACGTGCTCTCCGGAAACATTTGTCGCTGCACGGGCTATGTGTCGATCGTCGAGGCGGTGCTGGAAGCAGCCGCCGACGGGGATGGCAGGCGATGAAGCCCTCTGCCGAAAACCGGGCTGCAGCGATCGGGCTCGCGCGCGAGCGCGTGGAGGATCTGCGCTTTCTCGGCGGCCGTGGCCGTTATATCGACGACGTGATCATCGATGGCATGCTGCATGGCGTGGTGCTGCGCAGCCCCGTCGCGCATGCGCGGATCAACAATATCGATGTTTCTGCCGCGCTCGCGATGCCGGGCGTCAAAGCAGTGTTCACGGCACGCGATCTCAACGCGAATGTATTGATCCCGCTGCGTGCGGCGTCGCTTCCCGGTTATGAGCGCTCGTTCCTGCAGCCGCCATTCGCCATCGACAAGGTCCGCTATGTCGGCGAGCCGGTCGCGTTTGTCGTCGCCGATTCCCCTTATCGGGCGGAAGATGCGCTCGAACGTATCGAGGTGGATTACGAACCGCTGCCCGCGGTGACCGACTGGGCGTCGGCCAATCGCGAGAGCATTCTGCACGAGAATACCGGCACCAATGTCGCATCGTCTTATCAAGTGAAGCGCGGTGATGCCGGTGTGATGGCAGGCGCGGATTACGTGCGGACGGAGCGGTTGCGCTGCCATCGTCACAGCGGCGTGCCGCTGGAGACGCGCGGGCTCGTCGCGCAATGGGATGCTGCGCAACAGCGGTTGCGTGTCTGGGGCGCCGCGAAAGTCGCGTTTGCCAATCGCCGCATCCTTGCCGGACTGCTCGGGATGCCCGAAACAGCGATCGATCTCATCGAGGTCGACATCGGCGGCGGCTTCGGCGTGCGCGGGGAGTTCTATCCGGAGGATTTCATCGTTCCCTTTGCTGCGCGGGCGCTTGGGCATCCGGTGAAGTGGATCGAGGATCGCCGCGAGCATCTGATGGCGACGAACCATGCGCGCGAGGTCGACTGCGAATTGCAGATCGCCTGCCGTGCGGATGGCACGATCCTGGCCTTGTCCGGCAGCATCTTTGTCGATCTTGGGGCTTATGTGCGTACCAACGGCAGCATGGCGCCGTCGAATACCGCGGCGTTCCTGCCGGGGCCGTATCGCATTCCCTATTTCGCCTGTGACGTAAACGTCTTTACCAGCAATAAGACACCGATCGGCAGTTTTCGCGGGCCGGGGCGTTTCGAGGCTAATTTCTTCCGCGAGCGCATGATCGACATCGCCGCGCGTGATCTCGGCATCGATCCGGTCGACATGCGCCGCCGCAATCTCCTGACCTCGCAGGAGATGCCTTATGATCCTGGCGCGCTGATCCCGAATATTGCGACATCGCCTTATGACAGCGGCGACTACGCCTTGGCGTTGAATGGCGTGATGGAAGAGAGCCATTGGGATGCCTTGCGCGCCCGGTCGGGCCGCGTCGTCGATGGATGGTATCACGGCGTCGGCGTTTCGTGCTTCGTGGAGAGCGGCGGGGCGGGGCCGCGCGAATGTGCCCGTTTGCGTCTTGCCGATGACGGCACGATCGACCTGTTCACGGGCTGCTCGACGCTCGGTCAGGGTCATGAGACATCCTTCGCGCAAATCTGCGCCGACGCGCTCGGCATCGCTCCGGAAGCGATCCGGGTGTTTCATGGCTCGACGACCTATTTGGCCGAAGGGTTCGGCACTTATGGCGGCCGTGCGGCGGTGATGGGCGGTAGCGCGATCCTGGATGCGGCGCGCGCCTTCATCGAACAGGCACGTCCGCTCGCTGTCGGGCTGTTCGGAAACCCGAACGAAGAACTTATCTGGCGCGACGGCGCTTTCTTTTCGGCCGACGGCACGCAGCAGGCGAGCCTGGCCGATCTTGCTGCCGCGATCAAAGCGAACGGAAGTACGCTCGATGCGGATGGCGCGTTCAGCAACACCCGGCTGACATACAGCTATGGCGCCAATATCGCGCATGTTGCCGTCGACGTTAAAACCGGCCGCGTGAAGGTTATCGGCTATTGGGCCGTGGAGGATGTCGGGCGGATGATCAATCCGCTCATTGTCCATGGGCAGATGATCGGCGGTATCGTCCAGGGCCTCGGCGGGACCTTCCTCGACGAATTCATTTATGACGAGGAAGGCCAGCTTCTCAACGCATCGCTCGCCGATTATCTGCTGCCAACGGCCAGCGACTTCCCCAATATAAACTGCACGTCGCTCGAACATGCGCGCTCGACGACGAATCCGCTCGGCATCAAGGCTGCGGGTGAGGGCGGTATTGTCGCCGTGGCGGCGACGATCGCCAATGCCGTTTCCGCTGCCCTCGTATCGTTTGATGTCGGCATCAATACGCTGCCGATCACGCCTGTGCGGGTCTGGCGCGCCACGCAAGACGCAACGTCAGGGGTTGCGAAGTCGAAGGGTCTCGAAAACTGACCACAGGAGGAGGGAACAATGCAAAGGAAGAATAAGATGCGTCTGAATGCGATGGGACGGGGGCTGCTCGCAGCGGCTTCGATCATGGTCGCTGCTGCGACGCTGTCGTGGAGCAGCGCCGCGTTGGCGGAAACGACGCTGCAGAAGATCAAGCGTACCGGCACGTTCACGATCGGCACCTCGGCGGCCTACGCCCCGTTCGAGTATGTCGTGAACGGCAAGACGGTCGGTTACGACATCGATCTGGCCGACGAGATCGCCAAGCGGATGAATGTCAAAATCCAGTGGCAGGAAATCGACTTCAAGGGCATCGTCGCGGCGCTGAAGTCCGGCCGCGTCGATGCGCTGTTCACGGGTCTGACCCGCACCAAGCAGCGCGAGGAGCAGATCGGTTTCAGCGATACCTATTATGATGCCGGCATCGGCGCGGCAAAGCCCGCGGGGGTCGCGATCGCCGAGCCGCAGGATCTCAACGGAAAGGTTGTCGGCGTCCAGATCGGCACATCCGGGCAGGTGTTCGTGCGCGAGAACATTCCCGGCGTGAAGGAGGTGAAGACCTACGACACGATCCTGCTGGCTCTGAAGGACCTCGAGAACAAGCGCGTCGATGCGGTGGTCAATCCGCTGCCGTCGATCCGGTACAATATGAAGGGATTGTCCAGCGGCCTGGAGTTGACGAAAGTCTGGCGCACCGCCGTCATCGCTGTGGGCGTGCGAAAGGAAGACGACGATCTCCGCGTCGAGATCAACAAGCATCTCGCCGATCTGAAGAAAGAAGGCTTCCTGGATAAACTCGACAAGAAGTGGTTCTAATCTCCCGATTCTCGTATTGAAGAGAAAACGAGCGGCCGGGCACGCCCGGTCGCTCGACAGGCGGACAGCAGGTTAGATCGTGGTCGAAAAGGGTCGTGTTCCGGTCACGGTGTTGTCCGGGTTTCTCGGGAGTGGGAAGACCACATTTCTGAATTCGATCCTCGTCGACGATCGGTTCAGCGACGCTGTCGTGATCGTCAACGAGTTCGGCGATGTCGCGATCGACCATGCGCTGATCGAAACGTCGATCGACGATCCCATTCTGCTGAGCAGCGGCTGCATCTGCTGTTCGATCCGGGGCGATCTGCGCGACACGCTGTTGCTGTTGCGCTCGCGGGCGGAATTGAACGAAATCCCGCAGTTTTCACGCGTGATCGTCGAAACCAGCGGGGTCTCCGATCCCGGTCCGATCCTGGCTACCTTGCTGGACGATCGGGAACTGCTGCGCTCGTTCGAATTGTCCGGCTTGCTGGTCACGGTCGATGCCGTGAATGTCGCTTCGAACCTCTCGCGGTTCGAGGAGGTCCAGCGGCAGATCGTTCTTGCGGACTGCCTTCTGATCACCAAGACGGATATTGCTTCGGAGGATCAGGCTCGGGCGGCACGCGATCTCGTATCCGGCATCAACCCGGTTGCTGCCATTCATGATGTGCGGCGCGATCAGGTGGATGCCGATGCCTTATTGCGGGCGGCCGGCGCCCACGCCGCTCTCGCCCCGCCCGTCGAAGCGGCAGGTCATCACACGCATCAGCATCGCCAAAGCCATTTCAGCTCGACCGCCGTACGACGGGCCGATCCCGTGGAGTGGAGTGCGCTGGCAACCTGGCTGCAATCGCTGTTGTCGCTGCGCGATGGCATCCTGCGGGTGAAAGGGTTTGTCAGGATCACGGAATCCGACTTTCCCGTGGTCTTGCATTGTGTCGGACAGACTCTTTATCCGCCGGTCGTTCTCGACCATTGGCCGGATGACGAGCGGGAGACCCGGCTGGTTTTCATCGGCAACGATCCCTGCTTGCCGGACCTCCAGAAGGCAATGGATGCCGCTCTCGCGTCCTGACGACGCCGAGCGAAAGTAAGGAACAAAGGACAGATCATGACCTCGTCGATCAAGAATATGCGTCTCATCAGCCAGGATCCGTTGCGCGGGTTCGGCGGGATCGGCGAGGGGATGATCATCCAGACCGCGCCAGGAGGCCGGCGCATCATGTGGCTGGCGCATGAAGGGCCGCCGAAGAATTTTACCGGTGTCGATGTGACGGATATCAAGAATCCGCGCGTCATCGTTCAAACCGATCTGCCGCACAACAAGGTGCGGTCCAACTCGCTGGATCTGGTCGGCGATATTCTGGCGGTTGCCTATCAGACCTTGGGCGCCAAGGGTCTGGGCGACCCCGGCCACGGCCTCGAGCCTGCGGGGATCGAGCTGTTCGATGTCAGCGTGCCGGAAAATCCGCGGTCCATCGCCTTCTTCGACTGCTCGGGTCCGCACTCGATGGGCGTCCACCAGCTCTGGTTCGTGGACGGGCGCTATATTCACTTCGCCGGCGGCGCTCCGGATTTCGTTCCGCGCAACAGGCTCGATTGCCAGTTCTACCGCTGCATCGATGTGGCCAATCCCACCAAACCGTTCGAGGTCGGGCGGTGGTGGCTTCCCGGAACGCGCGAAGGCGACGACGCTCCGCCGCTGCCGCGCCATCCCAAATTCGACAGCGGATTCCGCGCGCACAACACCAATGTCTATCCGGAGCGGCCTGATCGCGCGTATGTGGCCTATCTCGACGGCGGCATGATCATTCTCGACATCTCCGATATGAGCCGGCCGAAGCCCGTCTCGCAGTGGAATCCGTCGCCGCCTTTCAACGGTTTCATGCATACGGTGATGCCGCTGATCGAGCGTGATCTCCTGATCATCACCGACGAATGCGTGCGTGATAACGGCGAGGACTGGCCGAAGCTGACCTGGCTTGTCGACCTGCGCAAGGAAGGCAACCCGGTGCCGATCGGCACCCTGCCGATGCCGCCGGTTGCCGAATTTGCCCAGCGGGGCGGTCGCTTCGGTTCGCACAATCTGCATGAAAACCGGCCCGGCCCGTCGTTCCGGTCGGAGACGATCATCTTCTCGGCGATCTTCAACGGTGGCGTGCGCGTCTACAACATCGAGGATCCGTTGCAGCCGAAGGAAATCGCTCACTTCGTTCCGGAGGCGCCGAAAGGCTCGCCCGTCGGCGCGGCTCAGATCAACGACGTCTATGTCGATGAGAACCAGATCGTTTACGCGGCGGACCGGTTTACCGGTGGTCTGTATATTCTGGAGGCGGACATCTAGAGCGGCTTCAAACGAAGGCAAACCCGTTTGCGCCAGGAAAAAGACTCTAGCGCTGCGGCGTCAAGACAAAGCGCGCATTCTCGGGCTTCAGCGGGCCGCTGGGAAAGCGTTCGCCGGCCCAGAAGCGTGAGAAGTCCGACGGAAAAGCCGCGATGAATTGCGCGCCGTGATCGGCGCGCAATTGGCTCAGGTGAGTATCGACAATCCTGACGCCCGCCTGCCGCAACTGGTCCAGTTCGCGAATGCGCTTGTTGGAACGAGAGGTGTGACCACAGAGTTCGACGGCGATGAACTCCGTGCCCGACCAGAACAGAAAGTCGGCCCTGGGCAACGGTTGCTCGGGCTGTGGTGGGGTGGATGAATCCACGACAGCAAGCGGCAGGGGGAGCCACGCGGAGAATCGGAAGTCCCGGTAGCTGTAAACGGACCCGAATGGAGCGAGTATGTCGTTCAGCTCCGCGCGGTGCCGTTCGCATTGCTCGTCGATGAAAGCGAAATATGTGTCGATGAACAGATGATGCTGTCGCGACCAGGGACCGCAGATCGTCAGCAGATATTCCTTGATCCGTGAGAACGCGTCCGCCGCATCGGTTTTGCCGTGAAGATTGAGGCGGCCGTTATTGAGGCGCAGGGGCTTGCGGGATGCCGGTTCGATCTGAACAACCGGGCCGGCGAGGTCGTCACGGGAACCGGGCGCGGCTTTCAGGCCGATGACGACCGACACCGGCTCTGTCTGTTCGCGCTCGCTGTTCTGCATCATGATCGGGCCGCCGAAAGGATCGTCTCCGGTTCATCGCGCAGCTTGCTGTCGATTGCAATCGTCGAAGCGGATGCGCCGGCTGTTGCGGCAATGCTGGCCCGCGAGACAAGATGCCGGCACCGGACACATCATTGCTGCTTTCGCATCGCACAATGCGCGGCCACAGGTGTGGATCGGATTTGCCGATGTGCACATAAGCAAACACTGTTGGACACTCACCGCATATCTTTTGAGGATTGCTGCGAGGTCGTTCGCGCGAGCCGCGCAGCGACGATGTCGTTCGTAGAACAGGATTGCTCAATGACCATCGAAGTCGCGAAGATTGAAATCAAGAGTGTTGCCGATGCCTCCGGGCTTGAGGATTGCATCCGCAAGGGTCAGTTCGCCGCCGACGAGGTGGTGGCCGTTATCGGCAAAACGGAAGGCAACGGCGGCGTCAACGATTTCACCCGCATTCTGGCAGACCAGGCGTTCCGCGCGGTTCTGGCGAAGCACGGCAAGCGCAGCGAAGAGGAAATCCGTCAGGTGCCGATGGTGTGGTCCGGCGGCTGCGACGGCGTCATCACCCCGCACGCCACGGTGTTCGCCCGCACCGCGAAGAAGGCGAGCGGCAACGCGCCGCGGATCGTGCTCGGCACGGCGCTGAGCCCGCAGATCCTGCCGGAAGACATCGGCCGCCCCGCGATGGTGGAGAAGGTCGCCGAAGGCGTGCGCCGCGCGATGAAGGATGCCGGCATCACCGATCCGAAGGACGTGCACTACGTCCAGACCAAGACGCCGCTGCTGACCATCGACACCACGCAGGACGCGCATTCGCGCGGTCACGACGTGTTCTGCGAAGTGCATGAATCGATGGGCGTGTCGAACGGCACGACCGGGCTCGGCATCGCCGTCGCGCTCGGGGAGATCTCCATGCCGAAGGCGGAAGAGATCTGCCGCAACCTCGATCTCTATTCCTCGGTGGCGTCGTGCTCGTCGGGCGTCGAACTCGACTGCGCGCAGATCGTGCTGCTCGGCAACAAGGCCGGCGCCGGCGGCCGCTACAAGATCGGCCACAGCGTGATGAAGGACGCGCTCGACATCGACGGCATCTACGACGCGATCCGCAATGCCGGCCTCGAACTGCCGGAGCGTCCGCGCGCCAGCGATCTCAACGGCAAGGTCGTCAACTGCTTCATGAAGTGCGAGGCCGACCATCGCGCCAAGCTGCGCGGCCGCCGGCAGATCATGCTCGATGATTCCGACGTGCATCACCATCGCCACTCCAAGGCGGCGGTCGGCGGCGTCGCCGCGGCGGCGATCGGCGATCCGGCGGTGTTCGTCTCGGTCGATGCCATGCATCAGGGTCCGCATGGCGGCGGTCCGGTGATCGCCATCATCGACGCAGGCGAATGAAATCGATTGAGTGAGGCTCGTTCTCGTTTAACGATGCATACTGAACGCGGGCCGCGGCAAAAGACGGCCCGCATCAACTAGGGGGAACTACCAGATGCTGCTGTCACGTTTGCGCCATTCGGCGCCTCTGCTCGCGGCGATGGTCGCGGGTTTCGCATTGTGCAGTCCGGCCCATGCCCTCGATAAGGTGCGGGTCGGCGTGTTCCCGGTGTCCTCGTCGCTGCCGCTGTTCGTCGGCATCGAGAAGGGTTTCTTCAAGGACCAGAACATCGAGATCGAATCGACGCGTCTGATCGGCGGCCCGCCGAACGTGGCGGCGATGATCGGTAACCAGATCGATGCCTCCTCGGTGCTGGTGACGATCGAGGGCATGAACGCCAATCTCAAGAAACCCGGCGTCGCCATGTACATCTCGGTCAACAGCCAGAACGCCAAATACGAGATGGAGCAGTTCGTCGTCCGCAAGGGCCTCGAGATCAAGTCGCTCGCCGATCTCAAGGGCAAGAAGATCATGTCCGCGCCCGGCCCGGCCAATGTCAGCATGGCGCGCGCCGCCCTGCTCGCTTCCGGCCTCAAGGAAGGCGAATTCCAGCTCGACCAACTCGACATGGGCCAGCACGTCAACGCCATGAAGGCCGGCACCTTCGACGCCGGCTACACGCTTGAGCCCAATGCGACGATGATGAAGAAGCTCGGCGTCGCGACGACCTTCGAGGCCGGCGTGATCGCCCGCCACGTGCTCGGAGATCCGAATGCCAACGCCTGGGTCGGCGGCTGCGCGATCACAACGGATTTCGTGAAGTCGCGGCCGGAGGTCGCCAAGCGGTTCACCGCGGGCTGGGCGCAGGCGGTGAAGTTCATCAACGAGCATCCGGATGAAGCGCGCAAATATCTGCTCAAGAACACGCTGACGCCGGACGACATTGTCGACACCGTGCCGCTGGTCAAATTCACCATGGTGAGCGAGCTCAACCAGAAGGACGTCGCCGACTTCCAGAAGTTCATCGACTTCTCGACCAAGACCGGCGTGCTGCCGGAGAAAGTCGACGTCACGAAATATCTGCAGAAGTTCTAAGCGAACGACAGGACGCCATCAGTGACGTCAATGCGGGAAGCCTCCATGAATGCGCTCGCCTCGGTCGGCCAGTATCGGACCCTGTACGGACCCGATGACGGGCCGACCCCGCACATCACGGTGCGCGGTCTGTCGAAGACCTTTCAGGGCGTCGTTATCTATGACGACTTCAATCTCGATATCCCCCGCGCCCGGTTTACGTCCGTGTTCGGACCGAACGGCTGCGGGAAATCGACCCTGATCAATCTGATCGCCGGGCTGATCCCCGTCGACAGCGGCGAAGTGCTGTTCGGTGGCAAGACGCTGGCCCAGACCCGCATCGGCTACGTGTTCCAGAATTACCGCGAAGCGCTGTTTCCCTGGATGACGGCCTTCGCCAATGTCGAATACGCCCTGACCTTGCGCAAAGTGTCGGCCAAGGAAGCGAAAGAGCGTGTCAATGCGCTGGTCGAACGTCTCGGCGTGAAGATCGACCTCACCCGCTACCCTTACGAAATGTCCGGCGGCCAGCAGCAACTTGTGTCGATCATGCGTGCGCTCGTGGTCGAGCCGGAAGTGCTGTTTCTCGACGAGCCGTTCTCGGCGCTCGACTACGAGATGACGCTGTTCATGCGCGACCAGTTGCAGCGCGTGTTCGAGGAAACCGGCACCACCATGGTGCTGGTCTCGCATGATCTCGAGGAAGCCGTCTATCTTGCCGACTACGTGCTGCTGCTGTCGCGCCGGCCGGCCAAGATCGCCGACTTCCCGCTGGTGCCGATGACGCGGCCGCGGCATCCGTCCACCCTGTCCGATCCCGATTTCGTCGAACTCAAGGGGCGTTGCCTCGATACCTT
>JBQCFU010000337.1:0-5124 GCA_051958775.1 Pseudolabrys sp. | reverse complement strand
CATCAGGCCGAGCGTGAACAGCGAGTTCATCAGCGGCTGGCCCCAGTCGGTCTCCTTCTCGCAGAATTCGCGGTCGATGTGCAGCGGCTGCGGATTGAGCGTCATGTTGGAGAACAACATGTTGTCCATCTGCGTCACCGTGCGGGTGTAGCGGTGCTCGTAGGTCCGGCCGACCTCGAAATCCTCGAAATACAGTCCGCCCCGCTTGTGCCGCTCCGGCTCGCCCATCGGTGTTCTCCTGCGCGCTCTATCGCCGTTAAGGTTTCGTTTACCATAAATGCCCATGCTCGCCATCGCGGCTCGCCCAAGAACGGGTCAAAGGGCAGGGCCGCACAGCGGGCATTCATCCATGGCGGTCGATCCCACCAGTGCGAGTGCGGTAACGCAAGGCTCTGGTGCTCAGGTCGCCGGGGCGATCCGGCAGGCTGCCCGGTCGACCGGCGCGAGCTTCGATTATCTGCTGGCCACCGCGAAGCTCGAATCGAATCTCAATCCCTCGGCGCAGGCTTCGACCTCCTCGGCCAAGGGGCTGTTCCAGTTCATCGAGCAGACCTGGCTCTCGACCATGAAATCGGCCGGGCCGGGGCTCGGCTATAGCGGCTACGCCGACGCGATCAGCTACAACGCCAATTCCGGCCGCTACGAAGTCAGCGATCCGGGGATGCGTGACGCGATCATGAAGCTGCGCAGCGACCCGGCGGCGAGCGCGGCGATGGCCGGCGCTTTCACCCGCGGCAACATGGACCAGTTGCAGGGTGCGCTCGGCCGTCCGGCGACCGACGGCGAGCTCTATATCGCGCATTTCCTCGGGCCGGATGGGGCGACGCGGCTGATCACCGCGGCGACGAATCGGCCGAACACCTCCGCCGCCGATCTGTTTCCGGGCGCAGCCAGCGCCAACCGCTCGATCTTCTATGACCGCGCCGGCAATGCCCGTTCCACCGAACAGGTCTATGCGGTGCTCGCCAACAAGTTCGACCATGCGCGGATCGCCGCCGGGGCGTCGGGGCAGGGCAGCGAAACGGCGGTGGCGCAGATCGGTCCGACCTTCCTCGATCGGTTGCCGCCGTTGCCTAGAGCAGCCCCGCAGCAGGTTGCGAGTGTTACGGCGCCCGATACCGCCGGCGTGACGCAAGCCTATGCCGAGGCTGGCCAGCGCGACGCTACGCGGGCATTGCGCGTGCAGCCGGTGCGCGACGACAGGCCGCTGTTCCAGGCGATGTTCACCGCCCGCGACAACAATCCGATCGCGCCGGTCGTGCAGGCATTGTGGACCGATACGGCGCCATCCGCCGCCCCCGTGACGGGCAGCGCACTGCCGCAGCCGGCCGGCATTCGGCCGCTCGATCTGTTCCGCGACATGGGCCCGACTGGCCCCACTTCCCGCGGCTGATCGTCGTTAACGTTTCAACAGGATTTATACTGAACCGTTTGTTAAGCGGTCGCGCGTAGCATGACCGTGCGCATTGTTCATGCGCGTGTTTGTAGCGTTGGTTTTCAGTATGATTGTCCGTCAGTTCCTGCAGTGGCTGCAGACGGCATCCCCCGGTCACCGGGCGGATGCGACTTCCGCGCTGGCGCGCGCTTATCTCCATTCAGAATTGTCTGCAGACGACCTCGCCGCCGCCGAAGGCGCGATGGTGATGCTGCTCGACGATCCGTCGCCGCTGGTGCGGCGCGCGCTCGCCGAGGTATTCGCCTCGAGTCAGAAGGCGCCGCCGATCGTCATTCATGCGCTCGCCTGCGACCAGCCGGATGTGGCCGAACCGATCCTTGCCCGTTCGCCGTTGCTGCCGGATGCCGAACTGGTCGATTGTATCGCCAGCGGCTCGGTGGAGACGCAAACCACCATCGCTCGCCGCGCTCTGGTGTCGCGCGCCGTCGCTGCCGCCGTTGCCGAAGTCGGATGCGCGGAAGCCTGTCTCGTTCTTCTGGAAAACGATGGCGCCGAGATCGCGCCGTTCTCGCTCGATCGCATCGTCGAACGGTTCGGTCATCTCGCGCCGATCCGCGAGACGCTGCTCAATCGCCCCGATTTGAATGCGGCGATGCATCAGGCATTGCTGGCCAAGCTGTCGCAGACGCTGGCGGGTTTCGTCACGGCGCGGCACTGGCTCAAGCAGGATCACGCGCAGCATGCCGCGCGCGAGGCTTGCGAGAAGGCGACCATCGCGCTTGCCGCCGAAACCGATGTCGACGAGATTGCCGATCTCGTTGCGCATTTGCGCGCGAGCGGACAGCTCACGGCCGCGCTGGTGCTGCGTGCGCTGTTGTCTGGCCATGTCCTTCTGGTCGAAACGGCGCTCGCGGAATTATCCGGCATGCCGGTCGAGCGCGTATCGAGTTATGTGCACGATCGCGCGCTCAACGGTTTTGCCGCGCTCTATGCTGCGGCCGGATTGCCGGAGATCGCTTATCCGGCGTTCCGCGAAGCGATCGCCGCCATGCGCGAAGGCGTGCTGCTCGGTGAAGCCGGCGGGCCGGCGCGGCTCAAGCGCCGCATGATCGAACGCGTCGTCGCCGGCTGCGCGCAGGAAATGCGCGACGATCTTGAGCCGCTGATGGCGCTGCTGCGCCGGTTGACGACCGAAGCCGCGCGGGACGAGGCGCGGATGTTCTGCGAGGATCTCGTGGCGCGCGACCGCTACAGCGATCCGCACCCGGAGTTTTATTTCACTGCGGACGATCGTCTGGTGGCGTAACCGTCGCGGCCTGCTGAAAACACAACGGCCGACCTTCCGGTCGGCCGTTTGCTTTTCAGCCGGTCTGATCGGGCGCCAGAGGCGGTCCCTGGATCAGCTCCAGCACCTCGGGGCGATGCCGGTTGACGTGGAGAAGGAATTCGTCGGTCACTTCGCGCAGTCGCCGTGACAGCGAATAGGCGAGTTCGACAGCGTCGGAGCGCGCATATTCACGATAGATCGCGCGTACTGCATCGACGTGCTGGTCGACAAGCTGGAGTGGAATGCGGGTGACGTCGGGCGCATGCTCGATCAGGCGGCACAGGCTCTCGGCTGCGCCGGTCACGCCCGGAAAGCCGAACGTCGCCGCTTCGCCCTTGATGTCATGGGCGGCGTGAAACAAGGCTTCCTTCGTCTTCGGAGTGAAGCCCTGGCGCTTGACCTCCGACCGTGCCTGATCGAGCCGTTCGCATTCGGCCAGCATCCAGCCGGCGAATTCGCCCGACAGGTCTTCGAGTGCGCGCTCGGCGCGCGCCACCGGATCGTCATCGGCTGCGAGCGGCACGGTCGACACCGCTTTGCGCAACGTGTTGGTCGGCACGATCACTTCGTGATCGGCGAAAGTCTGAATGGCGGGTGTGTCTTTTGCCATGGGCGTTCTCTGTCTTCTGCCGTGTCAGCCGATTGAGCGGACTTTCTCCAGCAGCGGAATTTGTCGGATCACTTCGGCCTGACCGCCCTTGCGACGCTCCGTGCCGTTGTAGGCCGGATTGACGTTGCGGCGACGGTCTGGCCCGAAATAGGTTTTGGTCTTGATGAAGGGGCGCGGATTGGCGACCACATTGACGATGCGCTCGTACAGGCCCTTGGCCGAGATCGGCTTGGCCAGGAATTCGGTGATGCCGGCATCGCGCGCGGCGGTCACGCGGTTCTTCTCCGAATGGCCGGTGAGCATGATGACCGCCGCATAGGGATTGGCGTTGGCGCCGGGCTGACGGATCATCTGCGTCAGTTCGAGCCCGTCGAAAATCGGCATCACCCAGTCGGTGATGATGATGTCGGGAACGTAGTGGTTGAACGCTTCGAGGCCGGCCGCGCCGTCTTCCGCTTCATACACCTCACGCGAGCCGAAACCATGCAGCAGCGTGCGCAGAATGCGACGCATATGCGCATTGTCGTCGATGACGAGAAAACGAAGCCGGTTGAAATCGATGCGAACCATGAACGCCCTGGCCATCGGAACAAGGCTTGGATTGGCCGGCAAGCTATCCGGCCGGCGTTAACGAAGGGTTTAGGATATGCGCCGGGCCAGCTCGTGGCGGGTCGATGGCGGCGGTCTAGAACTCGAACTGTTCGCGGATGATCCGGTCGTCGAGGCTGTGGCCGGGGTCGAACAGCAGGCTGATCGGCATCTTGTGGTCCATGACGATCTTGACGCTCTGGACCGAGCGCACCTCGTCATGATCGGCGACGGCGGCGACCGGCCGCTTGTCGGTTTCCAGCACCTCGACGGTGACGTGCGCCTTGTCGGCGAGCAGGGCGCCATGCCAGCGGCGCGGCCGGAACGGAGAGATCGGCGTCAGCGCCAGCAGCGAGGCGGTGATCGGGATGATCGGTCCCTGCGCCGAAAGATTGTAGGCGGTCGAGCCCGCGGGAGTCGAAACCAGCACGCCGTCGGCGATCAGCTCTTCGAGCCGTTCCTGATCGTCGACGAGAATGCGCAGATGCGCCGCCTGCGCGCTCTGCCGGAAGAGGGATACTTCGTTGATCGCGTAGTGCTGATGTTCGTGGCCTTCGGTATCGACGGCGATCATCAGCAGCGGATAGATCGTGGTGAGCTGCGCCGCGGCGAGACGCAGCGTCAGGTCCTCCGCGGAGAACTCGTTCATCAGGAAGCCGACGGTGCCGCGATGCATGCCGTAGATCGGCTTGCCGGAGCGCATGAACTGATGCAGGGTCTGCAGCATCAGGCCGTCGCCGCCGAGCGCAACGATGACGTCAGCGTTCATCGGATCGGCGCTGCCGTAACGCTGCTGCAACTGCTCGAGAGCGGCGCGCGCTTCCGGCGTCCGGCTGGCGACGAAAGCGATCGTCCTGAAATTTCGGCTCATTGAGGTCTTGGCTGGCACATGGAACGCGCGACGCTCGTCTATACAACGTATCCGTCGCTTGTCGAAGCGGAGAAGGCGGGGCAGGCGATCGTCAGCCGGCGACTGGCGGCCTGCGTCAATATCCTGCCGGGCATGGTGTCGCACTACTGGTGGGAAGGAAAGGTCGAGCGCGGCGAGGAAGTGGTGATGATCATCAAGACGCGCGCCTCTCTGGCCGACATGGTTCAGGAAGCCGTGAAAGCGAGCCATCCCTACAGCGCGCCGGCGCTGCTGGTGCTGCCGGTCGATGCCGTCGATCCGGCCTATCACGCGTGGATTCTGGCCGAGACCGA
>JBQCFU010000336.1:0-17807 GCA_051958775.1 Pseudolabrys sp. | reverse complement strand
CACTATGCACACAGGCTTGACTGTTTCATGACGATCCGTTCCGCCATCGCCCGTGTCGTTGCGCAGGAAGACATCAACTTCCTGCTGACGAACCGGATTCCCCGTCGTCTCGCCACGCAGTTCATGGGCTGGTTCAGCAAGATCGAGCAGCCGCTGGTGCGCGACGCCTCGATCGCGCTGTGGCGGCTGTTCTCGGATCTCGATCTCGGCGAGGCGAAACAGACCAGCTTCCGCAGCATGCACGACTGCTTCATCCGCGAACTGCGCGATGGGGCCCGTCCGGTGGCGCCGGACCCGCAGATCGTCACCAGCCCCAGCGATGCGATCGTCGGTGCCTGCGGCCGCATCGCGGGCACCGAACTGCTGCAGGTCAAGGGATTCCCCTACACCCTGCAGGACTTGGTGAAATCGCTCGATCTCGTCGAGCGCTATCGCGACGGGCATTACGCCACGTTGCGGCTCACGGCGGGCATGTATCACCGTTTCCATGCGCCGTATGACTGCCGGGTGGAACAGGTGACTTATCTCTCCGGCGACACCTGGAATGTGAACCCGATCGCGCTGAAGCGGGTCGAGAAACTGTTTTGCAAGAACGAGCGGGCGGTCATTGAGACCCGCCTCGCGACCGGCGATCTGCTGACCCTGGTGCCGGTGGCGGCCATTCTGGTGGCCAGCATCCGGCTGCATTGTCTGGATGTGCCGGGGATCGTACGCCGACTCGGTTCGCGCGCCGTCGCCTGTAGTGCTTCCTATAAAAAGGGTGAGGAGATGGGCTGGTTCGAGCACGGCTCGACCATCATCGTGCTGGCGCCTGCCGGTTTCGAGCTTGCCGACGGCATTACGACCGGCCGGCGCCTGCGCATGGGTGAACCGCTGCTGCGCCTTCCTGCGCGATAATGAACTGTCACAATACGGATATAGAACGCCGGCAAACTCCACGATTCCGGGATACTGACCGTGCAGCAGCTTGAGATTGTGCCGGGTACCGACGGCGATGAGCCTGAAGACAAAGGTGCCTCCGGTCCTCTGTTCCGCGACGTGATCGAGGCGCGCTGGCGCCGCCGCGATCTGCTGGCGGGCGGGCTTGCCACCGCGCTTGGCGGGTTATTCGGATTGGAAATCCTGTCGCCCGCGGCTGCGCAGACGAAACCGGCCGGCAAGCTGGGCTTCACGCCAGTTTCGGTTGGCGAGGCCGATGCCATCGTCGTTCCGCCGGGGTATCGCACGCAAGTGCTGCTGCCGTGGGGCACCCCGACGATCGGGGCAAAGCCGGCGTTTGCGGCGTCCAACAGCGGTGCCGACCAGGCGTTGCAGATCGGCAGCCATCACGACGGCATGCATTACTTCGCGATCGACGGCAGTTCGGAAGATGGACTGCTGGTGATCAATCACGAATATATCGAGCCGCGCCTGATGCACGCATCGGCTGTCGGCCAGAAACTGACCGTGAGCGGCTATACGCTGGTGGACGGCAAACGCGCCGCCGACGAGGTGCTGAAGGAGATCAACGCCCACGGCGTCTCGATCACGCGTATTCGCCGGGGCGCCGATGGCCAATGGGCATCCGTCGATGACACGCACAATCGTCGCATCACCGGACTCACGCCGATGGAGATTCGCGGGCCCGTGCGCGGCGCCGAACTGCTGCGTACGAAATACAGTCCCGACGGCACACGCGCTCGCGGTACGCTCAACAACTGCTCGCATGGCGTGACGCCGTGGAACACCTACATCGCGGCGGAAGAGAACTGGGCTGGCTACTTCCGCAACGGCGACAGCAAGGAAGGGCGACCGAACCTGCCGCGCGAGCATGCCGTCTACGGCGTCCTGACAGGCCGCACGCGCTACGGCTGGGAACTGGCCGACAGCGCTGACGATCAATATCTGCGGTTCGACGCGTCGAGCAGCGGCGCCGGCGCGACCGACGACTATCGCAACGAACCCAACACATTCGGCTGGATGGTCGAGATCGACCCGTTCAAACCGGACAGCACGCCGCTCAAGCACACGTCGCTCGGCCGCTTCGCCCATGAGGGTGTGGTATTCGCGCCCCCGGTGGAGGGTCGCCCGGTCGTCTGCTATTCGGGCGACGACACGATGTTCGAGCATATCTACAAGTTCGTCAGCGCCGCACCGTTCGCGCCCGCGACGGCCGGCAGCCATCTGCTCGAAAACGGTACGCTCCATGTCGCGCGCTTCAACGACGACGGCTCCGGCGAATGGATCGCGCTGGTGCATGGCGAGAATGGATTGACGGTCGAGAACGGCTTCCGCGATCAGGCCGATGTCCTCATCAACACCCGTGCGGCGGCAAAGCACGTCAAAGCGACCCGCATGGATCGGCCGGAGTGGGGCGCGGTCGAGCCCGCCACCGGCGCGGTCTATTTCACCCTGACTAACAACGCCAAGCGCAAGGCGGAAGAGGTCGACAAGGCCAATCCGCGCGCTCACAACGAATTCGGCCACATCATCCGCTGGCACGAAGACAACGGCGACCACGCGGCAACGCGATTCCGCTGGGATTTGTTCGTGCTCGGCGGCGATGCGGACAGCGGGCGCGATTTCGCCGGCAAGCCGCTCGACGGCAACAATCTGTTCGCCTGCCCGGACGGACTGTGGTTCGACGCGGCCGGACGGCTCTGGATCGAAACCGACATCGGTGAAAGCGAGCAGAACAAGGGCGTGTACAAGCCGTTCGGCAACAATGCGATGCTGTGCGCCGATCCCGCGACCGGCGAAATCCGGCGCTTTCTCACCGGCCCGGTCGGACAGGAAATCACCGGTTGCGTGACGACGCCGGACGGCAAGACCATGTTCATCAATGTGCAGCATCCGGGCGCGACCACCACGCCGGATGAATTTGCCGCGTGCCGGATGCGCAGCCGCTGGCCGGGGCAGGGCGAGACTCTGCCGCGGTCGGCAACGGTGGTGATCACACGTGACGACGGCGGCGTGATCGGTACGTAAGGGCCTGTTGTTTCACCTTCGTAATCCCGATACCTGTATCGGGCATGTCATCGGGCCATCAGCAGATCGCGGACGAGGAAATTGACGCACTGGCCGGCGCGACGCGCTGGCTCGCCGGTGTCGATCGGTTGCCGCCCGAGGTGGTCGCGAAGGCACGGCTCCTGCTGCTCGATACGGTCGGATGCCTGATCGCGGGACTTGGCCATCGCGAGGTCGCGCAGTTCGCCGATGCGTTACGCGTCGCATTTCCCGGCACCGATGCGTGGCTGACCTCGGCGCACACGCTTGGCCCTGCCGGGCTTGCGGCGCTGGGCGCGGCCGCCATCTGCTGGGATGAAGCCTGCGACGGACATTCCGGCGCGCATGGCCGGCCGGCCTTGCCGGTGATTCCGGCGCTGCTGGCGCTCAGCACCACGCAGCAGCTATCGCTCGGCGACATCCTGCTGGGTCTTGTGACTGGCTACGAGATTGCCGCGCGTGCCGGCGAGCTCTGGCGCATTCCGCCGGGCTGGCATGTGGACGGAAGCTGGCATTCGCTCGGCGTTGCCGCAGCGGTCGCGCGGCTGATGCGCGGACCGGATGCGATGCAGCCGGCGATCGAAGCCGTCGCCTGCCAGATTCCAGCGAGCCTCTATTGGCCGATCACCCACGGATCGGTCGTGCGCAACACTTATCCGGCGCATGCGGCGCTGCTCGGGATGATGGCGGCGGCTGCCGCGACGGCAGGCTTTGCGATGCCGGAGGGCACTTTCGCGGAGGCGCGTCGTCGCATCTTGCGCGCCGCCGACGCCGGGGAAACCATGCCGCCCGGCCGCTGGATGATCCTCGATGGCTATATCAAGCCCTATGCCGGCGTGCGGCACGCGCATTACGGTGTCGCCGCCGCATTGCGCCTGCGCGAGCGGCACGGGATCGCGCCGGAGAGTGTCGAAGCGATCCGTCTCGCGGTCTATGCGGAGGCGGCGCAATATTGCAACAACCGCGCGCCACGCACCGCGATCCAGGCGCAGTTCAGCATGGCCTATGCCGTTGCCGCGGCACTGGTGCTGGGCGATCTCGGCCCGGCCGCTTATGCGAATCTCGATCACCCGCTGATCCGTGCGCTGGAGCAGCGCGTGACCGTCGTGGTCGATCCGGAACGCACGCGCCGCGGCGCACGCGTGACGCTCACCGTGGCAGGACGGGATTACACCGAGAGCGTCGACGACGTGGCCGGTGATCCGAGCCTGCCAATGACGCGCGAGGAAACCGTCGCCAAATTCCACCGCTATCTCGACCCGATCATCGGCGCCGCCCGCGCCCGCGACCTGGTGCAGCTTTTGCTGCAGGGCGATGATGCACGGGATGTGCGGGCATGCTTTAATTCCCCGCGCGGATAACTCCGGCCATCCAGAGGGGAAACGATGATGCAGGATCGGAAAACGCACGGCCTGTCGCGGCGGATGCTGTTGGGAGGCGCGCTGGCGATGCCGTTCGTCCCCGGCGCCATGACACAGGCAATGGCGCAGACTTATCCGACCCGCAGCCCGCGCATGATCGTGCCGTTTCCGGCCGGCGGACCCACGGACGTCCTGACCCGCATCGCAGCGGAGCGCGCCAGCACGGCGCTCGGTAAACAGGTGATCGTCGAGAACAAGGGCGGCGCCGGCGGCAATATCGCCGGTGAGCAGGCGGCGCAGGCCGAGGCTGATGGCTACACCATGCTGGTCGCGGGGCAGGCAATCGTCGCGATCAACAAGGCGCTCTACAAGAAGCTCTCCTACGATCCCGCCAAGGACTTCACTTATGTCAGCATGCTCGGCGTGATCGCCAATGTGCTGCTGGTCAATCCCAACACCGTGCCGGTCAATTCGGTGGCCGAGTTGATCGCGCTCGCCAAGAAGAAGCCGGGCGACATCGCTTACGCGTCCAACGGGCCGGGCTCGCTGACGCATCTGACGACTGTGCTGCTGGCCAAGGAAGCCGGCATCGATTTGCTGCACGTGCCGTATCAGGGCGCGGCGCCGCTGATGACGGATCTGATCGCGGGTCGCGTCGGCATGACCTTCACGGCCGCGTCGGCGGCGCTGCCGCTGGTGCGCTCCGGCCAGCTTCGCGCGATCGCGGTGACGACCGGGCAGCGCAGCCGCTTCAGCCCCGATACGCCGACACTGGTGGAGAGCGGATTTCCGTCGCTTGCGGTGCCGACCTGGTTCGGTGTCGTCGCACGGACTGCGACACCGCAACCGATTCTGGCGCGCCTGCGCAGCACGTTCGGCGAGATCACCGCGAGCCCGGACTACGCCAAGGCGCTGGAAAGCAAGTTTATGGAGCCGATGCCGATCGCGCCCGAGGCCGCCGACGCGTTCCTTGCGAAGGAGCGCAAACTCTGGGCGGAGGCGGTGAAAGCGGCGGGTGTTTCGATCGACTAGGCGCGATCCGAAACAGCGAGGGCCGGATTTAAAAAAAATCGGCGCCGCCCGCGTTAGGTAACGGGCGGCGCCGAATGTCGTCAGCCGGTTAGGGCAGGATCGGCTTCTCGGGCAGATAGCCCGGAACATAGACCTGATCGGCGGTCAGACGGTCGCCGCTCACTTCGATGTTCTTGTTGATGAAGTCGACCGTGCGCCGCATCTTTTCCGGCGTGATGATGCCGAAGCCGTCCTTCTGCACTTCCGGCGTCAGCGCGATGCGCTTGAGGATTTCGAGTTCCTCCTTCACGATCTGCGGATCGAGCGCTTTCACGTACTGAAGCTGGATCTTGGTCGCTTCGTCCGGATTGGCGAAGGTGTCCTTCCAGCCGCGCGCGGGGGCACGGACGAACTTCTTCACGGCGTCCGGATTCTTCTTCAGGAAGTCGGCGTTCACGCCGATCGAGTTGGCGTAGATGTCGAGGCCGAGGTCACCGGCGAACAGGCAGACCGGCTTGGCATCGGGCACGGCGCGGCGGATCGCCGGCTCGCTCATCATGAACAGGTCGATCGAGGCGACCTTGCGCGAAGCCAGCATCGGCACGCGCGCGGCGGGATCGATGTTGACGACTTTCATCGTCTTGCTGTCGATCCCGTTCATTTCCATGATCGCGGCCCAGATGCGCGGCACGAACGATGCGCTGCTGGTGCCGAGTTCGAGATTGGTCAGCTTCTTGGCGCTGTCGATGTTGGCGCCCGGATTGAGGCTGAACACGCAGTAGGGCGGCTTCTGGTAGCTGGCGGCGACGATCTTCACGGTCGAGCCGGCGCTGCCCGCGGCGACGAGGCTCAGGACGTCGATGAAGCCGAATTCAGAGGCGCCGGTCGCGACCGCGCGGATCGCATCGGCGGTGCCCTTCGACGGAAGAATGGTGACGTTCAGTCCCTCTTCCTTGAAGTAGCCCTTGCCGAGCGCGACATACCACGGCGCATGGCGGCCGAGACTGATGAAGTCCAGCGTGAACTTCACATCCTGCAGCGCTTGCGCTTGTGCCGGCACAGCCGCTGTCATCAAACACGCCGCGGCGCACGCGGCGGCAAGCAATCGCTTCATCGAAATCCTCCTGTTGAGCAACAACGGAACGTTTCCCCCGCCTGTCTGCGCGTCGGGATGCCGGCCGCAAATTGACAGGTAAGATATCATAAGATATTTCACATGAAGCGTACAAGCTTTCGAGGATGCCGTCTCCGCGTGGCCGCGTACGCGGCAGGCTCCGCCGGCACATCGGTCCTTTCTGTCTCCGGGTGAGACCCAGGGAGTGGCCCGTCCTGCGCGGCTGCCTCGCAGGTGACGGATCAACCCAGGGAAAAAGGGCCGGAAACAGCGATGGCATTCGGTACCATCAGGAATGTCAGGAAGGTGTTCTCGGCCGGCGAGCTGATCTCGCGCAGCCGCGAGCCGGTGGTCGCGCTCGACGACGCAAGCTGCGATTTTGAAGAGGGCCAGCTCGTGGCGCTGCTCGGGCCGAGCGGCTGCGGCAAGACCACTCTGCTGCGCATTGTCGCGGGCCTGATCTCGAAGACCTCGGGCTCGGTGGTGATCGGCGGACGCGAGGTCACCGAGCCGCTTGGCGACTACGGTTTCGTGTTTCAAAGCCCGAGCCTGATGCCGTGGCGTTCGGTGATCGACAATGTGTTGTTCCCGATGGAAATCCTGAAGAACAACAACAAGGCGGCGCGCGCCCGCGCCACCGAATTGCTCGGTCTGGTCGGCCTTTCCAATTTTGCCCATGCGCGGCCGCATCAATTGTCCGGCGGCATGCAGCAGCGTGTCGCGCTGTGCCGCGCGCTCATTCACCAGCCGAAGCTTCTGTTGATGGACGAGCCGTTCGGTGCGCTCGACGAACTGACCCGCCTGGAGATGAACGACCTGTTGCTGCGCATCCGGCATGAAACCGGCGCGTCGGTGCTGTTCGTCACCCATTCGATTTCCGAAGCGATCTATCTGTCCGACAAGGTGATCGTGTTCAGCCGCCGGCCGGCGCGTGTCGCCAAGGAAATCCAGATCGATCTGCCGTATCCGCGTTCGCAGCGCACCCGCTTCACGCCGGCGTTCACCCAGGCCGAGCGGATCGCCAGCGAAGCGCTCGGCGTGCTGGCGCCCGGTTCCGAAGCTGAGGCCGAGACGGGAGCGGCATCATGATCAATCCGATGATCGCCCGTCTTATCACCCGCATCGGCTATCCGCTGTTCGGCCTCGTCGTCATCCTCATTGCGTGGATTCTCGCCTGCTGGCTCGGCAACCTGCCGACCGTGGTGCTGCCGACGCCGGACAAGGTGTTCCACGCCTTTATCGCCCGCTTCGATCTGCTGGTGAGCGAAGGCTGGGTCACGGTGAAGGAGACCTTCTACGGCTTCCTGCTCGCCATCGTGATCGGTATTCCGCTGGCGGTTGCCATCGCCAATTCGCGGCCGCTCAATCTGATGTTCTATCCGCTGCTGATCGCCTTGCAGTCGGTGCCGAAAGTCGCGCTGGCGCCGATCATCCTGGTGTGGCTCGGCACCGGCATGGAATCCAAGCTGGCGATCGTCTGGCTGGTGGCGTTCTTCCCGATCATCGTCGACACGGTGGCGGGCCTGCGCTCGACGCCGCGCGAACTGCTGGAACTCGCCGATAGCCTGCGCGCCTCGCCGATGCAGGTCTTCCTCAAGGTGCAGTTCCCGGCAGCGCTGCCGTTCGTCATCACCGGCGCCAAGGTTGCGATTACGCTCGCGGTGATCGGCGCGGTGATCGGCGAATTCGTCGGCGCCAGTGAGGGACTCGGCTTCCTGCTCTTGAGCGCGACTTCGCAACTCGACACGCCGCTCGCATTCGCGGCGCTGTTTGCCCTGTCGTTCCTTGGCATCGCTGCCTATCTGCTGGTCGAACTGGCGGAGAAGCTGGCCGAGCCATGGCTGCCGCCGTCGTCGCAGCGGCACTGAGACGCGGAACCCGGATATGGCGAAAGCGAAATCCAAAGCAGGAGCAAAGCGGACGCCGGCGCGCAAACGCGCGGGCGCGCGCAAGGCGAAGCCTGCGGCGCGTTCTGCCAAAACGAGTGCCAAGATGAGCGCCAAGACGAGTGCCAAGACAGCCAAGGCGGGATCGCGCGCCAAGCCGAAGGGCGGTTCGCTGACGGCGCAGGCATACGAGCAGATCAAGGAAAAGATCCTGACGCTGCATTTCCTGCCGGGGCAGTATCTCAACGAAGGTGCGCTTTGCGCGATGCTCGATGCGGGCCGCACGCCGGTGCATCAGGCGTTGCAGCGGCTCGAACTGGAAGGTCTGGTGGAGATCATGCCGCGCAAGGGCGTGGTCGTGCAGCCGGACAACTTCTCCGAGATTCTGAAGATCCTGGATTCCCGCGTCACCGTCGAAGCGGAACTGGCGCGCAACGCCGCCGAGCATGCCTCGGCCGAAGACGCGCGCGAATTGCAGCGGCTCGCCAGCGAAGGCTACGGCAACGGCCAGCCGACCGAGGTCGATACTTTCACCCGTGCTGACCGCGCATTCCATGCCAAGCTCGCGGAGATGGCGGAAAATCCAGTGTTGCGCGACTTCGCCCGCACGCTGCACGAGCGCTCGATCCGCTACTGGTATCTGCATCTGTGGCAGACCATGAACACCAAGGCGACGGCCGGCGAGCACAAGGCGATCGCCGACATGATTGCCAGGCGCGATGGCGCGGGCGCCGCCAGGGCGGTGAGCAGTCACATCGAAAGCCTGCGTGAACGATTGACGCGGGTGCAGAGCGCGACCCAGCGTCGCCTTCTGCCGAGCCGATAAACGAGACAAACGACAGTCAGGGAGAATGCAATGAGCGGAGCCTATTCCGGAATTCCCAAGATGGGCGAGGGGATGCCGAGCCTCGACGAGGTGCTGCTCCAGAGCAAGGACTTGCCGTGGCGCGAGAAGTCGCTCAAGGGCATCAGCGAGAAGATGCTGTGGCGGAACGAGGAAACCGGTGCGTCGATCGCGCTGATCCGTTTCGCCAAGGGCTCGGGCATTCCGCAGCCGCACAGCCACGCGTCCAACCAGTACATGTTCTGACGGGAAGGAAAATAAGAAGACCCCAGCACCGGCACGGTGCTGACGGCGGGCTCTTTCTACTGGAACCCGAAGGGCAATGTGCATGGCCCGGCGGTAGCGCATGAGGACACCGTCGTCGTCGAGGTCTATGACGGCCCGCATTACCCGATCAAGCCGTCCTGGTACGCCAATGACGAGGATGCGCGCTGATGTCGGCGCAGCAGTCCGGCCCGGTGCGGATCGACGCGGCGCAATTGGCGTCGGCGGTCACTGACGTCTTTGCAGCGCTCGGCGTGGCGCGTGACGATGCGAAGATCGTCGCCGACGATCTCGTCACCGCCGATCTTGAAGGCGTGTCGTCGCATGGCGTCATGCTGGTGCCGCTCTATGTGGAGCGGATCCTCAAGGGCTCGGTGTCCACGCGCTCTGAAGGCGAAGTGGTCAGCGACCGCGAAGCGGCGGTGGTGATCGATGCGCATAACGGCCTCGGCCAGCTCACCGCGCATCAGGCGGTGAAGCTTGCGGTGCCGCGTGCGCACAAATTCGGCCTCGCGGCGGTGACCGTGCGCAATGCGTTCCACTTCGGCATGGCCGGGCGTTACGCCCGGATGCTGGCGGATCAGGGCTGTGTCGGCATCGTCATGTCGAACACGCGGCCGCTGATGCCGGCGCCCGGCGGCGCCGAAGCGCTGGTCGGCAACAATCCGCTTGCAATCGCGCTGCCGACCACGACTGCGCATCCGGCCGAGGTCGACATGGCGCTGAGCGCCACGGCCATGGGTAAAATCCGTCTCGCGGAAGCCGCCGGGAAAAGCATTCCCGAAGGCTGGGCGATCGATTCCACCGGGCGCCCGACCACCAGTCCGGCGGATGCCATCAAGGGCATGCTGCTGCCGGCAGCGGGTCCTAAAGGCTTCGGGCTTGCGTTTGCCATCGATCTGCTCTGCGGCGGCCTGTCGGACGGCGCGGTCGGCGCCGAGGTGCGTGCGCTCTACGGCAACGTCACCGAGCCGTATCGCTGCAGCCTGATGTTCCTGGCGATCCATGCCGGGCACTTCGTCGATGGGCAGCATTTCGCGGAGCGTGTCGGCGCGCAGTCGGATCGCGTCACGGCTTCGAAACGTGCGCCGGGCGTCGAACGGACCTACGCGCCGGGCGAACTCGCTTATGCGACGCGGCTGGCCAACGGCAGCACCTGCAATCTCAGCCGGCCGACGGTGGACAGCCTGATCAAGGCTGCCGCCAGCGCCGGTGTCACGCTTTCGTTCTGAAGGAGAGAGTTATCATGAAGCAACAGATCGTCTCGAAGAAGCTGCGCCAGCCGAACGGGCACTTTTCCCAGGCGACGGCGATCGCCGCCAAGGGCAAGATGGTGTTCATCTCCGGCATGACCGCGCGTCATCCGGATGGCAGCATCACCGGCGTCGGCGACATCAAGGCGCAGACCAAGCAGGTGTGTGAGAACCTCAAGGCGGCGGTCGAAGAAGCGGGCGGCACGCTCGACGATATCGTCCGCGTCGACGTCTATGTCCGCAACATGGAGCACTTCGAAGCGATCCATGAAGTGCGCCGCCAGTATTTCACCGGCATCGCGCCGGCCTCCACCATGGTGGAGGTTTCCAAGTTCGTGTCGCCGGATTATCTGATCGAGATCAATGCGATCGCCGTTCTCCCGAACGGTTAATACGTCACCCGGTTGAGACGAGGATGCGATGAAGGCGCGGTTCGAAGCAGATGGAGATGTGATCGTTGTCACCGGCGGTGGCAACGGCATCGGCCGCGCACTGGCGCGGGCGGCGGCGCAGGCCGGCGCCCGTGTCGTTATCTGCGATGTGGATGAGAAGGCTGCAGCGGATGCCGCCGCCGGTCATCCGCCGATCTCCATCAAGCGGCTCGATGTCGGCGATCGCGATGCGGTGTTCAAGGTCTTTGCCGAGATCGAGCGCGAGTTCGGCCGGATCGACGGGCTGGTCTGCGGCGCGGCGATCCAGCCGCGCACATTGGTGCACGATATGCCCGCCGAGGAATGGCACAAGGTGCTCGGCATCAATCTCAACGGCGTGGTCTGGTGCTATCAGGCGGCAGTCAAAGGGATGATCGCGCGCCGGCGCGGCAGCATCGTCGCCTTCACCTCGGGCCTTGCGCATCAGGGCTGGCCGGAAGCCTCGGCCTATGCCGCATCCAAGGGGGCGCTGATCGCTTTCGTGAAAAGCGCGGCCAAGGAAGTCGCGCAGCACCGCGTCAAATTCAATCTGATCGCGCCCGGCGTGATCGATACGCCGCAATATCGGGCTGCCAATGCCGGCGCCGACCACGACCGCTGGCGCGCTTCGACGGGTGTCGGCGCGACGGAGGATGCGGTCGGGCCGTTGCTGTTCCTGCTGTCGGACGCGGCGTCGATGACGGCATCGCTGGTCAGCCGTGATTTCGCCTACGCGGCGCAGGATGCCTGACGAAGCAAGATTGTCGAAGAGTGCTGACATGAAACCGATCATCATCGTCGGAGCCGGCCCGGTCGGTCTTACCGCCGCACTGGGACTGCGCTTTTACGGCCTGCCGTTCCAGGTGTTCGAGGAGGACGAAGGTCTTTCCAGCGACACCAAGGCCGGCACCATCCTGACGCGCACGCTGGAAGCGTTCCGCCGTTACGGCGTGGCCGACGAGGTGCTGGCGAACGCGCTGCGGATCGACGAAATCGGCGATATCGAACGCGCCACCAACACGGCACGGCCGTCGGTGCGCACCGAGCTGCTGGCCGACGACACGCGTTACCCGTTCGTCGTCAACATGCCGCAGCATCATCTCGAGCCGATCCTGCACCGCGCGCTGCAGAAGACGCATCCGGAGGCGGTGCATCTGCGGCACAAGCTCCTCTCGTTCCGTGCGACCGGCGATGGCGTCGTCGCCACCTTCGAGACGCCGGACGGCGTGAAGGAGGTCGAGGGCTCCTATCTGCTCGCCTGCGACGGCGGCCGCAGCACGGTGCGCTCGCAACTCGACATCGAGGTCGAGGGCGAATCGCTCGATGCGCGCACCTTGCTGGTCGACGTGAAGGTCGATCTCGACGTTCAGAATCCGCGCGACTATCCCTATCTCGCCTATTTCGCCGATCCGGAAGAATGGATGATCACGGTGCGCCAGCCGCACTGCTGGCGCTTTCTTTATCCGTTGGCGGCGGACAAGCCTGAGCCGACCCGCGAGGAATTCAAGGCCAAGGTGCTGCACTTCATCGGCCCGGTCGACGATCTCGAAATCCTCAACACCATCATCTACCGTATCCATCACCGCATCGCGTCGGAGTGGCGACGTGGCCGCGTGTTCCTGATGGGCGACGCCGCGCATCTGATCACGCCGATGTGGGCGCTCGGCCTCAACACCGGCATTCTCGATGCGATCAATCTGCCGTGGCGGCTCGCCTGGGTGGAGCGCGGCTGGGCCGACCAGTCGCTGCTCGACGGTTATGCGCGCGAGCAGCGTCCGGTCGCGGCCTATGGCTCCGGTGAGATGGCGGAAGCGGGTCGCAAATACATGCTCGGACAGAAGGACGCGGTGAAGGCCATGTCCGGCGATGCGTGGGCCAATGCGCTGACGCGCACCATGCTCGGCGTGCGGCTTGATGTCGATCAGTCCGACGACTGGTCGATGGTCCGCACCGCGCGCGAACCGCTGCGCGTCGGCGAGCGCATCCCCGATGCCGTTCTGCATGGCGCCGATGGTCGGCCGGTGCGGCTGCATCAACTGATCGATGACAGTTTCGTCGCGCTCTATTTCACCGATGTGCGTCGGCGGCCGGTGCTGCCGGAGGACAAACCGGGCCTCAAGCATCTGATCGTGTCGCGCCGTGACGCGCCGCTCGATTCCAGCCTGCGCGAGCGTTCGCTGTTCGACGTCGGCGACCGCTTCCGCGAGCGTATCGGCTGCCCGACCGATACGGTGCTGCTGGTCCGCCCGGACGACCATGTCGCCGCGATCCTGCCGATGCGCGAAGGCGTCATCGACGAGGTCTATCGTCGGATCGTCAGTGGCGCGCGGCCGGTCAAGCCCGCAACGTCGAAATCGGCGGCGTGACATGACGGATCGCATCAGCCTCGACGTGCATGCGCATCTCGCGCCGGTTTTCCCCGAAGCGCTGGCGGCGATCGCCGGCGCGTCGTGGGACGCGACCGCCGGCACCATGACCGTCGATGGCCATACGATCGGCATCAAGCCGCTGTTCAAGCCGGAGGCGTTGCTGGCGTGGATGGACGAGAACGGCGTCGAACACGCCTGGATCTCGATCCCGCCGCCGCTCTACCGGCCGGAATTGCGCGGCGACGCGGCGCGCGCCTGGGCGACTTATGTCAATGACGGCTTGGGCAAGATCGCCGTGGCGCATCCGCAGCGCTTCTCGCCGCTGCCGCATCTGCCGCTGCAGGAGCCGGCTCTGGCGGCCGAGATCGCCCGCGACTTCATTGCGCGCGGACATAACCGTTTTTCCGCGCCGTCGGGCGGCAATGGCGATCAGGTGTTGTCCGATCCGGCGTTCGCGCCGTTATGGCAGGCGCTCGATGCGGCCAAGGCATTTGTTTTCTTCCATCCCGGCGAATGCGCCGACGGACGGCTCAACGCGTTCTACCTCTCCAATCTCGTCGGCAATCCTTACGAGTCCGCCGTCGCCATCTCGCATCTGGTGTTCGGCGGCGTGCTCGAAACTTATTCGGCGATCCGCTTCTGTTTCGCCCATGGCGGCGGCGCCTTGCCGATGCTTGCAGGCCGGCTGGAGCAGGGCTTCGCCACCGCGCGGCCCGGGATCAAGACCGGCGGCCGTTCGCCCCGCGCGTTGCTGAAATCCGTCTGCGTCGACTGCATCGTCCATGACGACGTGGCGCTTTCGCTGTCGGAAGAGGTGTTCGGCACCGACCATGTGGTGTTCGGCTCCGACTGGCCGTTCCCCATGGGCGTGCTGAAGCCGCACCAGCAGATCACCGACGCGGCGCGCCGTCGCCGCATCTTTTGCGACAATCCGGATCGTTTGAAAAAGGAGACGACATGAAGCTGGGTCCCTCAGAGCGCGGGCCGGAGCTTGGCCCGCTCGGCGACAAGATCATCTTCGAGAACGAGCACATCCGCGTCTGGAGCATCAAGCTCGCGCCGGGCGATCGTCAGGCCTGGCATCAGCATCATCTGCCCTATCTCATCGTGCCGATGACCAAGGGCAAGAACATCATGTATTTCGAGGACGGTCGCGAGCGCGAGACCCTGGAAACGCCCGGCGAGGTGCTGTGGCGCGAAGCCGGCATTCCCCATGAACTGCTCAACATCAGCGACTGGGAATACCGCAACGTCCTGATCGAGTTTAAAACCGCGAAGCCCGGCGGTCACTAAAGCAAGCGGATACCACTGCATTCTCGACGATCGGTCGGACGGCTGGCAACACCGGCGGCCGGCGCGGCCGTGCCCCTCCCGCAATACCTCCGCCCGAACGATTTTTGATCGTTCGGGCGGAGCTGTTTTATGCCCCCGGCGCCGCCGGGCAGTTTCTGCGGAGAGTTCCAAATTGTATGCAAAATCTAATTATTGTGCCCAATTAATTCCTGGTGCATGAATTCCTTTCAGACCGGGAGGAAGCTCCGATGCGCTATTTCGTTCGTCTCGCTGCCGCGCTGCTGATGGCTGTTGCGGGCCTCAGTCTCGCGCGCGCGCAAGCGCCTGCACCGATCAAGGTGATCCATTTCCCCGGCGGGACGGCGCTGCCGCTTTACGTGGCCGCAGACCGCGGCCTGTTTGCGGCGCAGGGATTGACCGTGGCGCTGACGCCGACGGTCAATTCGCGGCAGATGATGATCGGCATGCTGCAGAAGGAATACGATATCGGTCAGGCCGCCATCGACAACCTGATCGCCTATCAGGAGAAGCAGGCGGCACCGGAGCTGCAGGTCGAACGCGATCTGGTCGCCTTTCTCGGGACGTCGTCCACCAATCTCGATCTCGTGGTGCAGCCGGGGGTCAGCTCTTATGTCGGACTGAAAGGCAAGGTCCTCGCGGTCGATGCGCCGAACACCGGTTTCGCTTTCGTCCTGCGCAAGATGCTCGAAGCCGGCGGCTTGAAAGAAGCCGACTATGGCTTCGAGGCGGTCGGCGGCGATGGTTCGCGCCTCGATGCGCTGAAGGACGGCAAGGTGGCCGGTGCTTTGCTCACGACGGATTTCGCCAACCGCGCAGTGGCCGCAGGGCTGAAGCGCCTCGGGTCGAGCCGCGACGTGCTGCCGCACTATCAAGGCACCAGCTTCTTCACCAGCCGCTCCTGGGCCGCGGCGCATCAAGACACGCTGGTGAAGTTCACGCGTGCGGTCGTGCAGGCGCATCGCTGGATTTTTGACGCGAAAAATAAGGCGGCTGCCGCGCAGATTTTCGCCAAGCACGCGTCCGGCATGACGCAGGATGTCGCCGAAAAGATCGTCGCCAATCTGACGTCCCCAACGGGCGGCATGTCTGCCACCGGCGAACTGGATATCGTCGGCATCCGCACGGTCCTGGCGCTGCGGAATCAATACGGCGAACCGAAACGCGACCTCAGCGATCCGCAACGCTACATCGATACCTCGTTTTACACGGCGGCCGCGCGGAAATGACGGGAGCGGCGTCTGGGCATGGTCCGGCTTGGCCGGCGGATGAAGGGAGTCGATTCCCGCCTTTCCGCCGGATATGACGGTGTGGGCGGCCGCATCTCGTGCATGATCGGGAGCAAGACCAGGCGGCACCCCTGACAATCGGGAGGGAGCTATTCCGGATCTTTACTACGACGATTTTTCCGTCGGCATGCGCTTCGAGGGAGTCCCTGCGGTCATCAGCGAAGAGGCGATCATCGCCTTCGCCCGTCAATTCGATCCGCAATATTATCATGTCGATCCGGTAGCGGCGCGCCGCTCCGAGTTCGGCGGGTTGATCGCGTCGGGATTCCATACGCTCAATCTGTGTTTCCGGCAGTTCTTCGATCTCGATCTCTGGCCGAATGCGGTGGTCGCATCGCCGGGCATGGCCGACGTCAACTGGAAAGCGCCGCTGCGTCCGGGCGATACGCTGGCCGCGGCCGCCGAAGTGATCGAGCTGCGGCCGTCGCGCTCGAAACCGGATCGCGGCATCATCGTCATGCGTCACACCGCGGCGAACCAGACCGGCCGGGAAATCCTTTCGGTGGTGTGCCTGCATCTGGTCCGGCGCCGGCCGGTGGCGCAAGGATGAAACCGCAAAGGCCGTCCCATGAGCACGCCTGATCCGCATCCCGATCTCACCGCGATACTTTATCCGACCGTCGTCGACATGTTGCATGCGGCGGCAGATCGCGCGCCGGATCGGGTCGCCCTGGTGCATGGCAGCCGGCGGCTGACCTATCGCGACTATCGCAATGCGGTGGTCGGCCTCGCCACTTTTCTTGGTCCGGCCGTTGTGGGGCAGGGCCGGGTGGCGACCGTGCTGCCGAATTCGATTGCCGCCTGCGTCGCGACCTTCGCGGTGTTCGCGGTCGGCGCGCAACTCGTCCCGCTCAATCCGCTCTACACGCCGCGCGAGTTGTCGCTGGTGCTGGAAGATGCCGATGTGTCGGTGCTGATCGCCGACGCTTCGACCCTGGCGCAGTTGCGCGATACGCCGGTGTTCGGCCGTATCCCGCGGGTGATCGCGCTCGACGAGATCGAGGCAAAGTTGCCCGGCTGGATGGCGAGCGCGCCCGTTGCTTTGTCGCGGCCGGTGCCGGACCAGCTTGGCCTGCTGCAATATACCGGCGGCACGACCGGCCGCGCCAAGGGCGACAATCTCACTCACCGCGCCATGGCGACCAACATCGCCCAGCGCGAGACGCTGCTGCCGTCACACATGGACGAGGAGCGCCTGCTGTGCGTCATGCCGATCTTCCATTCCTACGGCATGACCATGGGTCTGTTTCTCGCGGCCTATGCGCGCGGTACGCTGGTGCTGATGGCGAAATTCCAGCGCGACGAAGTGTTCGATCTGATCGCGGCGGAGCGGATCACGACGTTTCCGGCAAGCCCGACGATCCTCACCGGGTTGATGGCGCATGCGCGCTTTGCCACGGCGGATCTGTCGTCGCTGTCGCGCTGCTATTCCGGCTCTGCGCCGCTGGCGAAGGCCACCATCGACGACTGGATGGCGCGCACCGGCGCGCCGATCTTCGAAGGTTACGGCCAGACCGAGGCCGGGCCGATCCTCACCTACAACACGATCGGCCGCACGCGGCTCGGCTCGGTCGGCGTCGCGCTGCCGCTGACCGAGATCGAGATCGTCGACACGCAGGACGGCAGCACCGTTCTGCCGGTCGGTGGGCGCGGCGAAATCCGCGCGCGCGGCCCGCAGATCATGACCGGTTATCGCAATCTGCCGGAGGA